>DWUP01000145.1 GCA_020012075.1 Candidatus Avibacteroides avistercoris | reverse complement strand
ACCCGCCACACTCATTGTATAGAATTTAATGCACCCGATGGCACATCATTTCACTACTTTATACACTTCGCTGCCCACTTTGACGATATAGACGCCATCAGTGCCAAGGTGATAAGTATTGACACCGGCACATGCAGTGTCACTCATCATCTGTACTCCATTGATGCTATATACCACTACGTCGGCATCATCCATGAGTTCGACAACGAGATCATCGCCCGTGACATAGACACGTGCCGCACCGGCTTCTGTTCCCGTACCGACGCCTTGGCTTGGCAATTCGCCGAGATCCACAGGTACTTCGTTGGAATATTGCGAAAGGATTTCGTTGCCAAGAGCATTAACTCCATAAGCCCTTACCTTATATATATAGGTATCACCGGCATGACGGTCTACGACATAGACAAGTCCCCTGTTGAACATACCGCCCTGCCTGCCAACGAAGTAGGTCATGCGCGTTTCGTCTCCGGCCTCAAGAGCTTGTGCCAAACTGAAATTGTCAAGCAATACATAATATCCGGTGGTAGTAAAGCTCAAGCCGATATTTTCCGAGCCGTTGGCAAACTCAAGCGTGAAGTCCTGGCTCTCTGAAGTGAGCGTACATTCCTGTGTTTCGTTGTTACCCGAACCAGAATAGTCGTATGCAGTGACAGTCACCACGTCGCCCACCTGTCCATAGAGTGTGATATCCACCGTATATGCACCTCCGCCATGCGAAAGGTCATACTGCGGTGAGTAAACACCATACTGTCCGCCAAGCATACCGGCAGCCAACACCGGCAACGAGGCACGCCATCCCACACGGTTGCAATAAGTCGAGACATCGAGAGATGAATAATTATAGGTGTCAGGATTGCTCGGTTCAGCCTGCGACGGTATACCTGAGAAGTCCTCAGCATCGAGCGTATAAACTTCGTCGGCAGGTGCACGATGGACAAGGTCGAGCGACAATTCATAGCCATCGGCATTATCGACATCACTCCAGTTGGCATAGAATGATTCGTATACCGTGCCATCATCAGCAATCTCGACGAGCGGATCGTCGAAGTCGTATGCCTCGGGAGCATCAAGGCTCATGAATGTCAGCACGACAGATTGCTCATTGCTGGGCATAGACTCACTGCCGTCAGAGCCCACTGCCGTAACGGTGTAATAGTATGTCTCATCTTCCTGCAAGTCAGTGAACGTATAGCTTGTACCTTCTACTACAAGTCCCTCTACATCATTTACAGGCAGTGTCGGCTCATCGACTCCATACTCGACGACTATGTCATCGACGGCTGCATATCCCTGACATGGCTCATAATAATTGCCACCCCACTGCACATGGACAGAATTGACATTCTCGGGGATATAATCCATAGGCACCTCAAAGATAATACCCTCATCCATTATCCCTTCGTTGTAATATTCCGCGAGAGTATACATATAAACCTCATCGGCAGTGGTCGTCTCGCCTGTGGTATTGAGGTTGAACAGGATGTATAGCTTGTCTGAGTCATCGAGCACCTCAGACTTAATCCAGAATTCAAATCTCGAAACCGACTTCTCATTGTTTTGCGGAGTGAAGAAGTAGTCGTAATCCGCATCGAAGCACATTGAGTATGGCGCAGACTGATAATAATCGGGGCTGGAATAATAATGGCGATATTCGCCGGCCTTGGCGACACCGATTTCCCATCCTTCGTTCACACCGGCAATGCAGAACATCTCGTCATTCCTGTTTGGCACAACCTGGCAGAACTTCTCATCTTCTGTCACCAATCCCGAGAAATCCTCTACACGTCTATCGACTACAGAATGGTCAGGGTCAATCACCTTGTGCCACAAGTCCAATTTGTATTTTGCAGCACCCGGCACAGCCGTCCACGAAGCCGTAAATCCCGTAGACGAAACACCTGTCGCCGGATTTACATGGGGAGAAAGCAAGCCGTCGCTATTCTGCAATATATCGATATAATCAACAAACGCACCCACACCCGAATACAATTCTATCCTCACGACACTGGTTGTGGTTCCGCCTGTGAAATCGAATGAATATTCCTCGAACTCATCACTCAGCTTGGCATCCTGCATATCCTCCATGCCATTGAAGTTGCCCGTCGGTGAGTGATAGACCATAATCCAAGCCGATTCAGAGGGGTCATAATTACGTGCATTCAGTTTGACCGTAAAATTGCCATTATCCATCGACAGATTGACATTAGGCGTCTGTATGTATCCGGGCGAATAGGTCGAGAAGTTGTAATCGAGGAAACATGAGCCATCAGCCATCCATATTTCACTTCCCACCCAACCGGGGATATTGGTATATTCAGACAAGACATTGCCTAAAGCATCCAATATTGATGTCTGGCGGTCAGGTTCTGTCGCTGACCCTCCCGTCATCTTGTCAAAATCTTCACGCAAAGACGAAGTTTGGTTATCCGCGGGAGCCTTTGCGACCTTGGCGGGGCGCGATTTGCGCAGATCACCCACCCTCATATATTGGTCTGTCCCGGGGACATGCAGGACTACGTCATCGTCCACCCTCTGCATTACCGGGACAATGCGCTTCGGTCCGCTCTTGAGCGGTGTGCTCTCAAAACTTTGAGAGGCGGTCGATGCGGCAACAGCCATCGAGACGGCCAATGCCGGGAAAAGAAGCATCAATCTGTTCATAAAATATTATTCCATTAATTTATTTAATTCATCAATTTGAATGTTTCGACGCCGTCCTCGCAGGCAACGGTCACAATCGACAATCCATCGGGCAAAGTACCGAGATCGACAGTCGCCCCGCCCTGCAATGTGCGATTCATATACTGCACACCGGATATGCCGAAGACAGTCACCTCGGCACTACCCTCGACTGCAGTCAGGTCCACGAGCAGATTGCCGTCAGCATTGTATGCACTCACTGTGCCGGCCGCAGCCTCAGCGATGCCCAGTCCCGGGTCGTCCATATTGCCGAAATCGGCAGCAGCCACGCGCGCGGCATTGAGGATTTCGTTTGTCTCGGGATTGATGAGCAGTGCCACTACCTCGATGTTGTCCTTTTCGAGCACAGTAGACGGCACATCGATTGTCGAGCTGTAGAGTGCCGGAGTATTGGCATCGAATGACGTGTAGGCCGGCTCGCCACCTATCTCAGGATATATGCCGCGTGCCACGTCGGGATAATGTATGTCTTCCGAAGAAATCGGGTCGCCATAGGCTTCATATCCGCCCATAGTGCCACGCGAGCCATAGGCATAGCCGTTGCGCTGATTATAGTTGCTGTCACCGGGACGGTAGACATCCTGCTCGACAAGCACCAGAGCGACGTTGAAGTCGGCCTGCGTAGCATCGAAAGAGAAGTTGGTATAGACATTGACATCCACCTGTGTGC
>DWUP01000144.1 GCA_020012075.1 Candidatus Avibacteroides avistercoris | reverse complement strand
GGCAGTGCTCGAGCATGACGAGGGCGCGCCGACCTACGTCTACCTCGGGGTCATCGAGGGCGCGACCGAGCTGGTCATCGACGTGACCGACCTCTCGGGCATCGGCGAAGTGGCTGCCGGCGGAGTGTGGTATGACGCCGGGGCACAGCTCCTCCACGTGGGTGATGCCGTGGCGGTGACAGTCTATGACGCAGCAGGCAATGTCGTGGCACAGGGCGACGGCACTGACGCAGTGTCGGCAGCAGCACTGCCCTCCGGCGTCTATGTGGCACGCGCCGGCGACACGGTGGTCAAGTTTGTGAAATAAGCAGCACGGTGCGGCGCGTGGACCGATTTGGACCGTGCCGCATCTTGGCAATTGGCTGTGCGGCGACTAACTTTGGGACTTAATCATCAACAATCCAGTTTATGAACCAATTGATTATCCTATTGTCAATCGTCGCACTCATGTCTTCGTGCGGCAACAAAACAAGCGGGCAGCAGGACTGCACGCAATTCGTCAGCGAGTTTTACACCGAATATCTCAATGCCCCGTGGGATTTGCATGAGCAGGTCGAGAGCCGCTACTTCACGCCCGCGCTGGTAGCCAAGGTGGCGAGGATGAGTGCCAATTCCGGTGCCGATGCCGTGACCGCCAGCCAAGACCCGGGCATGACCCCGGACTTCACCGTCAAGGACCTCGGCGGCGGGTGGTATGGTGTCGATGGCATGGGCAACATCCACACGGTCTACCTCAAGGCCGGTGAGATAGACGGCCAGTGCCGCATCACCTACATCTCGCCCTATGGCGACAAGTGGGGCGACGAGCTCATCTGTCCCGGCGACATGCAGGCGGACATCGACATGACTTCGGCCGGGGCATTCGTCGAGAGCTTCTACAAAGCATATCTCGGCTGCTATGCCGCCATGCCCGCCGATTTGCCGGGCAAGCTCGGCGAGTTGCGCCAGAGCTACCTGACTGACGCTGCGCGCCATCACATCGCCGCCATCCTCGACGAAGCCCGTGAGATGGGCTACATCGACATGGATCCTGACCACTATGACCCTCTGATAGGCGGTTGCGACTTCGAGTACGCCGAGCTCGGCAAGGTCGGTGTCAGACCGGCGGGCGGCGACACATTCACTGTCAGCGGCCTGGCTCACGGGGGGTCAATCACGGTGACGGTCAGCGGCACGCAGGGCAACTACCGCATAGCCGGCTTCAGCGAGTGACGCGCCACGCGGCCGGCTTGCCGGTGACTGCATTAACCTTTGTTTCCGGCCGGTGTGCTGCCTGCACGCCGGCCGGAAATCTTATGCCTGTGCCAGCCACGCACGGCCTCCATTGGCAAAGGCGCGAATATGCGTCCCTGCAACTGCTGACAGGCATTCATATAAAATATACAGGTGTGGAATGTCGTGGGCCGTCCGGTGCCTCACATCCTCCCGCTGGCCTCCAGTTCGCGCGCGGCGGTGCACAGCTCGTCATACCACTCGCTGCCCATGAGCCTCGTGAGCGGCCCGCGCAGGAACTGGTAGACCTTCACCCCCCGCTCGCGTCCCATCACCGTGGCCGCCCGGCACACGTCCCAGCGGTGGTAGTTGAGCGCCTTGTAGGGGCCGTAGTAGCCCACGCGGATGGGATAGAGGTGGCACGACAGCGGCTTGTAGAAGTCGGTGCGCCCCTCGCGGAAAGCCCGCTCGATGGCACAGAGGCAGTTGCCCCGCCCGTCGCGGCACGTGAAGACGCAGTCGCGCCCGTCCACGATGGATGTCACGCGGTCGCCGTCGGCGTCGACGTAGGTCGTCCCCTGCCGCCGGATGACCTCGCGAGCCTCGCCGGACAGGTCGTCCCACACCACGGGCAGCACCTCGTCGAGCCGCTCCACCTCGTCGTCGAGCACCGGCGCGCCCGAGTCGCCCTCGATGCAGCAGATGCCCCGGCAGGCCTCCAAGTCACACACGAAATATTCCCTCAGCACGTCGAGCGAGACGACGGCGTCACCGATCTGTAGCATGATATGATTGTTTGTAGGATATTGCATTTCAATGATGCAAAGATAGAGAAAAGATGTAGAGACGCGATTAATCGCGTCTCTATTCCCGTCGCGGCTATGCCGAGCCGCATCCCGTCTTCGTGAAACAAAGATACGCGAAAGGCGAGAGCAGTTACACCCTTGCCTCCTGTCTTAGTTAAAACGAATTCCTTACTTTTTCTTTCGGGCAGCCGAAAGAAAAAGCTAACAAAAAGAAAGGCTGCCGACTACGCATCCGTTTCTACTCCGGCGATGCTGCCGGCTATTCGGCACGCAAACTTGCCGCCCCGTGGCGGCGGCTTCAGACAGGTGCCTCACTTCACGCCGTCCGCACCGCCTCCGCTTCACGCCCCGGATGCTAATGTCGGGGAGACCCTGACGGGCGGCAGGCAATAGGGACGTGCCACGGCGCGTCTCTCATAATTCGTCATTTTTGCAATCGCGGTGTGGTGTGTCGGGACGCATATTTGCGTCTCATCGTCGTCGGCGGTGGCGTTCCGTCGTGGTAGAG
>DWUP01000012.1 GCA_020012075.1 Candidatus Avibacteroides avistercoris | reverse complement strand
CCGCATCCTCGAAGTCTGTCAGCCCTCCATGGTTGAAGTCATGGAAACTGCCCTTGATGTTGCGGATGTCGCCAAAGAGCCAATACATGATGTCAATGAAATGCGAGAACTGTGTGAACAGCGTGCCACCGTCCAGATCGGCAGTGCCATGCCATCCGCCCGGCTTGTAATAGCGCGCGTCACGATTCCAAAAGCAGTTGAGCTGCACTTGGTATATATGCCCGAGGACGCCGCTGTCGATGACACCCTTGAGCCATACCGATGGTGGGGAATAGCGGTTTTGCATCACACAGAAGACGCGGCGGTTGCAATCGAGGCTTGTGCTGATGACTCTCTCGGCATCTGCCCGTGTCAGAGCCATGGGCTTTTCGATTACCACATGGTGTCCCGCGCGCAGGGCTTTGACGGCCATGTCGGCGTGCAAGCCGTTTGGCACACAGATGTTCACCACGTCAATGTCAGGCTCGCCGTCCAGCAGTTCGTCAATCGAACGATAGAAATGCTCCTGCATCCCGTCGAGCCCCAATTCATGTTTATCGAGTATGTCGCAGACGGCCGACAGACGAGCCTCGCTGTTGCGGCGAATCATCTCGGCGTGGCGTTTGCCGATGTGCCCTTGGCCTATCACTGCAAAATTTATCATATCCAATCCTTGTTGTCACAAATTGAATACAAATATAGTGATTTTAATGTTATCGCCGGCAGGCTGCGGGCTTTTGTCAGCGGCATCTGATGCTATGCCCGATAGCATACGACCCTAATGGCGGTAGGGTCTGACCCCATGAACCGTGGCATTGTATCCTGTGGACGGAAACATACTACCCCATGGCAGGGATGCCCGCAGGTGTGGTATGCATGCCATGTCACCGTATGCTTCAGGCAGTGGCATTTGGCCGGGAGTGTGCCGTGCCGGCCATGCCTCGTGTCATGTGAACCGACATCTGAAGGATTGCTGCGCATGATTTGCCCCAGTTTTGTTAATTTCGCGCAAAATATTTTTAGACCAATGAGCATGAGATTTATGAGCCTCGGCAGCGGGAGCAGCGGCAATTGCTATTATCTGGCGACCGGCACGACGGCTGTCCTGATAGATGCGGGGATAGGCATCAGGAAGATGAAGAAGATGTTGAAAGACTGTGGCATAGATGTCATGTCTGTCAATGCCGTGCTGGTGACCCATGACCACTTGGACCATGTGCGCTCGGCCACATATCTGGGTGAGAAACTGGGCATCCCGGTCTATGCCACGGCTGAAGTCATCGACGGGGTGAACCGCATCTATTGCATCCGTCAGAAGTTCCGCGGCTCTGCACGCAGGATAGTCAAGGGGCAAAGGCTGGACATAGGCGACATGGCGGTCACACCATTCGATGTGCCGCACGACGCTACTGACAATGTGGGATATAGGATTGAGGTCGATGGCAAAGTCTTTGTCCTTGTGACCGACTGCGGGTATGTCACCGATGAGGTGCGTGGCAATGTGGCAGATGCCGACTATGTGGTCATAGAGGCAAACTATGATTTCAATATGCTTGAGACCGGGCGTTATCCGCGTGAGTTGAAAGAGCGTGTCAAAAGCCGCACTGGACACTTGTGCAACACCGATGCTGCGGCTTTGATAGCCGACACCTATCACGATGGTCTCAGGCATGTGTGGCTGTGTCATATCAGCCAAGACAACAATCGCCCTGAGATAGCCCGTCAGACGGTGGCTCTGGCTCTCGAAGCACGCGGGGTGATGCCGGGACGTGACATCGATGTGACCCCGTTGGCACGTTATACTCCGTCAGACATCTATGACCTCTGACCACCGGCCATTGCCGCAGGCGGATAAAACAGTGGAGGCATCGACCGCATGATGACGGTGATGCCTCCACTGCTTTTGATTGATGTTTGCTTTGGCGGATTAGAAGAGCCGCAGGACATCGTTGAAGTTGGCCCAGACGAGCAGTATGAGCAGCAGTATCATGCCTACGACCTGTGCCATCTCGAGGAACTTGTCACTGGGCTTGCGCCGTGTAATCATCTCATATAAAAGGAACAACACGTGCCCGCCATCGAGGGCAGGTATGGGCAGGATGTTCATGAATGCGAGTATGACCGACAGGAAAGCCGTCATCTCCCAGAAGCGTTGCCAGTCCCACAGCTCGGGGAAGATGCTGGCAATAGTGCCGAAGCCGCCGAGACTCTTTGCCCCCTCTTTGGTGAATACATATTTGAAGTCGCTGACATAGCTCTTGAGCGTATTGACGCCGAGGATTGTCCCGCCCGGGATGGATGACAGCAGCGAATATCCCGTAGTATCCATTTTCATAAACTTGCCGGCATCGGCCATAATGATGCCTATCCTGCCGAGGGTGTCTGGAGCCAGACGTGCGAGATGCCCGACACCGGCGCGTGTATAGGCTACGGTGATGGTGTCACCTGCATTGGCCGTGCCGTGGATGCTGTCGAGCGTGTGCCGGAGGTCTGACACTGCTGCCGTCGGTATGCCTGCCAATGCAGTGATGTGGTCGCCATCGGCCAGACCGGCATCCTTGGCAGGCCCTGCGATGAGGCTGTCGATGATGACCGGATAGCGGTAGCTGGCGAAGTAGACCGAGTCCATGATGAGCCTTTGGCCCATTTCCTCTGAGATATGTATATATGCATAGTGGCCGTCACGCTCCACTTTGACGACACGGGCATTGGCCACAGTGCGCAGCAGGTCTACATTGCGATAGTAACCGTTGCGCCTTGGCACGAAGAGTGATGTAGCTTCGTCGGCGATGGGCTTGCCGTCGGCTTCGAGCAACTTGTCACCGTTGCAGAAACCTATCGACAATGCCGTGGGGCTGAAGTCGAGACCGAGCTCGGGAGTCGTAGCCACGAGACGTGTTTCGCCCCATGTGAAGAGTATCATGATGTAGATGACGATGGCCAGCAGGAAGTTGAAGACCACGCCTCCCACCATGATGAGCAGTCGTTGCCACGCCGGCTTGGTGCGGAATTCCCATGGCTGTGGCGGTCGTGCCATTTGCTCGCGGTCGAGAGACTCGTCAATCATTCCTGCAATCTTGACATATCCTCCCAGCGGCAACCACCCGAGGCAATATTGTGTCTGGCCTTCGCGCGGCCGCTTGGGGAATTTCAGCAGCGTAAGCCATGGGTCAAAGAAAAGACAAAACTTCTCTACCCGGACTTTGAACAGTTTGGCAAAAAGGAAGTGGCCGAATTCGTGCACTACGATCAGTAGTGACAGCGACATGACCAGTTGTAGGATTCTTATGGCTATGGTTTCCATTTTAGTTTAGTTGATTAGTTCTGTTGTTTTTATGCGTGCCATGCGGTCTGTCTCGAAGTAGTCGTCGAGTGTCGGCATGGTGATGTGGTCAATCGTTTCGATGATATGCCCGATGATGTCACTCATCTGCGTGAAGCCGATGCGGTCTGCCAGAAAGGCATTTACTACCGTTTCGTTTGCGGCATTGAGTGCGCATGGGATGTTGCCCCCGCGTCTGATGGCCGAATAGGCAAGGCTCAGATTGCGGAATTTGTCCATGTCAGGCCGTTCAAACGTCAATTGGGGATGACGGGTGAAGTCCAGACGCTCGAAGCCTGACTCTAAGCGGTCGGGATAGGACAAGGCATACTGTATAGGTATCCTCATGTCGGGCATACCGAGCTGGGCCTTGATGGCGCCGTCGGTGAATTGCACCATCGAGTGTACGATGGACTGCGGGTGTACGAGCACTTCTATGTCTTCGATGCCGACGCCAAACAGCCATTTGGCTTCGATGACTTCAAATCCTTTGTTCATCATCGTCGCCGAGTCGATGGTAATCTTTGCTCCCATTTCCCAATTCGGATGCCTCAATGCCTGCTCCTTGGTGACGTGAGCCAAATCCGTGGCCGGCGTGTCTTTGAACGGGCCGCCGGATGCCGTGAGTATCAATTTGTCTATATCGTTGCCGAATTCTCCTGCAAGACATTGGAAGATTGCCGAATGTTCGGAATCAACGGGGATAATGGACGACTGGTATTGTCCTATCAGTGAGTTGATTAGTTCGCCTGCGACTACCAGAGACTCTTTGTTGGCCAATGCTATCGTCTTGTTTGCCTTGACGGCATGGATGGTGGGTGACAGTCCTGCAAAGCCGACAATAGCATTTAGCACGATGTCAATGCTTCCTTCTGAGACGGCTTGGTCTATTGCATCACTCCCGGCATAGACTTTTATAGGCTTGTCGCTCAATGCTTCCTTGAGCTTTGTATAGTGTTGCTTGTTGGCAATGACGACCGTGTCCGGCTCAAGGGCGAGTGCTTGCTTTGCCAGACACTCCCAGTTGTCATTGGCTGTCAGCAGGCCGGCTTCATAGAGGTCTTTGTGTCTGGTGATGACGTCAATGGCCTGTCTGCCTATACTGCCTGTAGATCCTAATATCGCTATTTGTTTCATCTGTCGTTTAGAATGCTATATACTTGGTGGGGTCGAGCGGATGTCCGTTGTGCCATATCTCAAGATGCAAATGTCTGTGTCCCGGGGTCGCGATGGCAATGGCATCTCCAGACTTGACACTCATCCCGGACTCTTTGAGCAGTCGCTCACAGTCCCTGTATATGGACGTGACATTATTCGAGTGTTGTATTATTATGGTATATCCTTCGCCTGTCGGATGGCCTGTATAGACCACAGTGCCGTCGAGTACCGAGCAGACATTTGTCGGACTGTCTACGGCGATATCTATCCCGCTGTGTCCCGTGGCGAAAGGTTTTGCCACTGTGCCATACAGTGGGCGTGCAAAGCTCACACCGTTGAGCCTTGTCTGTGAAATGATGTTGTTTGTCAGGCTATATTTCTCATTGTTCTCATAATTATGTCTGAATGCCATTTCAGCCGGCGACGGAGTCATGAGAGTGTCTTTGCTCCCGGCTACGTCGGGTGCGGATGTCTTGACAGAGTCGATAGTGAGTCCGCCTTTCATTACTTCACGCAGGTTGTCGATATATGCAGACTGCTTTATGAGTTCATTGGCGATGGAGTCGGCATAGACTTTGTTTGCCACAATCTGTGAACGAATCTCGCTATTGACATATCCCGGCAAATAGTATCTGAGCGGAGTGAATATTATGATGGCCGATGATATCAGGAATATCAATAGCGATGTAAATATGACGAGCGACAGTGCATTGAGCTTTGAAATGCTGAGCTTTGCCACCTCCTCAAGCTTGTTTGAGTTGATGACATAGACTTTGTATTTGAAGTTAATGTTTCTCCAGAATGTTTTCTTGCTTTCTTTTTGCATTGTCTGCCGCTGTTGGTGTCGTTAGTCTACAGTCCCGGCCATGCCGGTGTCGATGATGCCGTCGGGCAAATTGAATGTTATGGTGTGTCGCGCATCGTCAATCTGGTCTATAAGGTCATCGTGGAGTGGGATAATTACTTCGTTCCCGTTGTTGTCTTCTATGAAAAGGAGGATATTCTCAGTCTGTGTGTCAATGGCTGTCGCCTTGCCAACCAATCCTTGCCGTGTGTCGTAGACTTCATAACCTATGAGTCCATCTACATGTACATGGCTGCCGGCCTCTGTCCCGCCCAGTTGCCGGTCGCAATATACTTCAGTCCCCTTGTAGCGTGCTGCTGTCTCAACGTCGTCAATACCCTCAAATTTGATGATGGCCGAATAGTCTGACCTGAAACGGTATTCCTCAATAAAGAAAGGGACGAAGATGCCGTCCAGTTTAAGAAACAAAAACTGGCATTCGTCAGTGTCGAAAATGTCACTGGTGAATATGAAAATCATTTCACCTCCGACCCCGTGTGTTTTGGTCAGCCTGCCTATTTTCAGCACATCATTTTCTTCTATCATATTTATTTAGATGCGTGTAATCTTTGCTCCGATGCTGTTGAGACGCAGCTCGATGTTTTGATATCCTCGGTCTATCTGCTCTATGTTATGTATCCGGCTCGTGCCTTCTGCACTCATTGCTGCGATGAGCATGGCTATGCCTGCACGTATGTCTGGCGAAGTCATGTTGCCACCCATGAGAGGTATGCGATGGTTGTGGCCTATCACTACTGCGCGGTGCGGGTCGCATAATATAATCTGTGCCCCCATGTCGATGAGTTTGTCCACGAAGAACAGGCGGCTCTCAAACATCTTCTGATGTATCAGTACACTGCCGTTGGCCTGGGTTGCGACTACCAGCATGACGCTCAGCAGGTCGGGTGTCAGGCCCGGCCATGGAGCATCAGCTATTGTCATTATAGATCCGTCTATGAATGATTCGATTTGGTAATTGTGTTGCTCAGGCACGACGATGTCGTCACCGCATTGCTCGAGCTTGATGCCGAGACGGCGGAAGCTCTGAGGTATGATGCCTAAATTCTCGTAGGAGACATTCTTTATGGTCAGTTCGCTGGCTGTCATGGCGGCCATACCGATGAAACTGCCGACCTCAATCATGTCTGGCAAAATAGTGTGCGTGGCTCCTTGCAGACTGGATACTCCCTCAATGGTAATCAGATTGGATGCTACGCCCGAAATCTTTGCACCCATTTGGTTTAGCATACGACACAGTTGCTGTATGTAGGGCTCGCAGGCTGCATTATATATAGTGGTTTTGCCTTTTGCAAGGACTGCTGCCATGATTACATTGGCTGTACCGGTCACAGATGCCTCGTCGAGCAGCATAGAACATCCGTTGAGTTGCCCGGCTTTTACTTCATAGATTTCGCGGGTCTTGTCGTATTGGAATTCTGCGCCAAGTGCTTCTATGCCGAGGAAATGTGTGTCAAGTCGTCTGCGCCCGATCTTGTCGCCTCCCGGTTTGGGTGTGATAGCCTTACCGAAGCGCGTCACCAATGGCCCCACCAGCATGATTGACCCTCTGAGTTTCGCACATTTGTTGAGGAAGTCTTCACTTTCGAGGTATTTCAAGTCGATGTTATCGGCTTGAAAAGTATATGTCCCGATACCACTCTTGGACACTTTGACGCCCATATCCATTAATAATTGGATTAGATTATTGACATCGAGGATGTCTGGCACATTGCTGATTGTGATGGGCTCTTGTGTCAGTATTGTGGCACAGATTACTTGCAAGGCTTCATTTTTTGCTCCTTGCGGGATGATTTCACCTTTGAGGCGGTGTCCTCCTTCGATTATGAATGATGCCATGGTATCAGTGGGTTGTATGGTTTGTTCAATGTGTCCGTTTGACGGGCTTTTTGTTATTTCGCTTGTTATTGAAATTACGTTGCTCGAAGAATGTTATGTCGCCAGGTTTAAGCTCTAATGCACCATTTGACAGAGTGAATATGTCTTTTATGATTTTGTTTTCGTCAGCTATATCCTTGGCCCATGCCAGATAGTCTTTTTTCATCATGTTGGCCAATTGATTGATTAAAGTCTTTCTCTCTGCTCCTTCAGGCATTGTGGCTACTATTTTGATCATTTCTTGGAGATTGTAGCCATAGTGCATATAGGTGATTTTGTTTTTGGGGTATGGCACTTTTGCCGGTTTGCTCGTCAGATTGTCCTTTTTGATAATGTCGTAAGGGTAGTCGATGTCGAGCTTGAAGTTGGACATGATTGCAAGGTGATCCCACAACTTGTGCTTGAAGTCGGGGATGTCACGCAATTGCGTGTTCATATTACCCATTATCGCTATGATTGTGTTGGCACATCTTTGACGTTCCGCACGGTCTGTGATGGTCAGAGCATGGTCTACCATGTTCTGTATACTGCGCCCATATTCGGGCAGGGGCAACATTTTCTCTTCTGTGTTATATTTCATTGGTCTATAATAATTTCTTTGGTGTTGATGCGATAAAATCCTTCAGATAGAAAGGTTCGAAATAGGCCACGTCTTTGAAGTCTTGTTTACGGTATGCCTTTTCAGCAAGGAGTGGCATTGACTTTGCTAATGGGGTGATGCCATCAATGAAACGGGCATTAGGGTGGTTGATAATGTCTCTGCACTTGCCGGCTCCGTTACCGAAGAAATAGATGGGATGCTTGTCGAGTTCGTCGCTCATGAAATTGTCGTTAATCACGACAGCCGATGTCTCACGCAATTGGTGCAATGACCGGTCATACAATGCGGTGTAGACTTCCATCCTTCTGGCATCAATCATTGGGCATAATAATGCGGATTCGTCAATGTCTTCGTAGAGTAGGGGGATTACACATAGTACTTCCAGTGTCGGTATGGCTATCAAAGGTATGCCATGGCCGAAACATATTCCTTTGGCCATAGAAACTCCAATGCGCAATCCGGTGTATGATCCCGGGCCACAACTGACGGCCACAGCATCGAGTTGCATTTGCCGGTCGGCTACGAATTCCAATGACTGTTTGATAAACACGCCAAGGTTGTTGGCATGTGAATTGCCATTATAGTCCTCAAGATGAAACTCTATTTCTCCCTCGCAACTGACAGCAGCCGAGCAGACTGCGGTCGAAGTCTCAATGTTCAAGATAGTTGCCATTATCGCATTTCATGTCAATCTCTGCAAAAATACATATTTTACCCTTGCCTACATTGCTTTATATCATAAATGGTCTAATTTTGCAGAAAACGACTTATACAATATGATACTATCGATGACAGGCTACGGCAAGTCCGTAGCCGAATTGCCTGACAAAAAAGTACATGTAGAAATAAAATCCCTGAACAGTAAGAACTTTGACATGACGGTCAAGATTGCGCCCATTTACAGGGAGAAAGAAATAGGGCTGCGCTCTGAACTCGCGGCTTTATTGGTGCATGGCAAAGTCGATTTATATGTCTGGGTAGAGAAATGTGGCGGCGATGCCACAGTAATCAATACGGAAACATTTGCAACTTATTGCCGTCAGATCAAAGGGATTGCCGCCGACTTGTCGTTGCCTCTCCCGACAGACTGGTTTCAGACAGTGCTGCGTCTGCCTGATGTGATGAATTCTGCCGATACTGACGAACTGTCGCAAGATGAGTGGACGGCTGTCCACAATGCCATAATGCAAGCTGCAGATGAACTTATCTCTTTCAGAAAACAAGAAGGAGCAGCATTAGATAACAAGTTCCGTGAAAAGATAGACAATATTGCTGCTTATTTAAAAGAAGTAGAGCACTATGAAAAGGAGCGTGTGGATAAGATAAAAGCGCGCATCACAGAATCTCTTAATAATACGGGAGTAGAGTATGACAAAAATCGTCTTGAGCAAGAGTTGATATATTATATAGAAAAGCTGGATGTGAATGAAGAAAAACAGCGTTTATCCAATCATTTGCGCTACTTCATCTCTACGCTCGACGGTGAACCCGGGCAAGGCAAAAAACTGGGATTCATAGCTCAGGAAATGGGAAGAGAAATAAATACACTCGGCAGTAAGTCAAATCATGCGGAAATGCAGAAGATAGTTGTCCACATGAAAGACGAACTCGAGCAAATCAAAGAGCAAGTGCTCAATGTCATGTAAGTGTTGTGTCATGAAAGGCAAGGTATTGATTTTCTCAGCCCCATCCGGGTCAGGTAAATCCACTATTATAGAGTATTTGTTGTCAGTCATTCCCGGGCTGAAGTTCTCAATATCGGCTACCAGTCGTAAGCCCCGGGGCACCGAACGTGACGGTGTGGAATATTATTTCTTCACACCGGAAGAATTCAAAACAAGGATTGCGGCTGGAGAATTCCTCGAATATGAGGAGGTATATCCCGGTCGTTTCTATGGCACACTTCGCGCCCCTGTGGATGATATGCTTAATAAAGGCATTAACGTCGTATTTGATGTCGATGTCATCGGAGGCTGTAATATTAAAAATGTATATGGTGATAGGGCTCTTTCGATATTCATCAAGCCACCGTCGGTAGAGGAATTGCGCCGTCGTCTTGTTATGCGGGGGACTGATGCACCAGAAGCAGTGGAGCAGCGCTTGGCAAAAGCAGAATATGAATTGACTTTTGCAGACAAATTTGATTGTATTATTGTCAATGATAGCCTTGAAGAAGCCAAACGGCAGGTGTTTGATAATGTAAACAGCTTTCTACAGGCATCAAAGAATTGAAATATGGGCAAGGTCATCGCATTGATGGGAGGAACATATAATCCGCCTCATGTGGGACATCTCGCCATGGCAAATTATATATGCGAATATTGCGGCGTAGATGAACTGTGGCTGATGGTCACACCATGCAATCCTTTCAAAGTCAATGATGAGTTGCTTGACGAACATCTCAGGTATATGATGGTCGAAGCAGCTGTGGCAGATTATCCTAAGATTAAGGCTTGTGACTTCGAGTGTATACTCGAACGTCCTTCTTATACATATAAGACTCTGGCGGCCCTGCGTCATGCATATCCGGATGACCGTTTTGTGCTTGTGGTGGGTGCAGACAATTGGGCCTCGTTTGATAAATGGAGATGCCCTGAAGAAATACTTTCGCATCATGATGTCTTGATATATGGCCGTCCCGGTGTAAATGTCTTGTCATCTGCGTTGCCTTCCAATGTGCGGATGGTCGATGCACCTTTGCTGGATGTAAGTTCGACATTTATCAGACAGTCTGTGGCTGCCGGTAGAGACGTCCGCTATTTTACACATCCGATGGTATGGCAGATTATTGTTGAGCAAGGCCTGTACCGCAATTGACGGATGGCAAATATTTATAACATGAAGAGAATAATTTTTCCCATCATAATTGCACTGTTTGCGCCTTTTGCCATTAGTGCGTCTGAGCCGATTGAGGGAAACAAAGCATCTTCGCTCTTTTTCGGTCCTAATGCATTGCCTGTGCCCGACATGCTTGATGGGACGGTGTCAGAACGTTTCTATGCGGAGCTGTCGTTTGACACTTTCAAAGGATTTTATGGTGACAGGACATTTGATATCTTTGCCAAAGTGCATATCCCACTATTTACGCCGCGTGTCAATCTGAGTGTATGGATGCCTGTTGTGGAATGCTATCACAATACTGCAGCATCTGTTGCACATCAACAGCCTGAGGAAGTCAGAATGAAAGGGCATGAATTCGGCAATGTCTATGCCACTACAGATATTCACGTCTTGCAACAGCGGAAGTACATCCCTGACATAACGTTGCGTGTAGGCCTTATTACTGCATCAGGGGACAGTGATCAGTTTGGCAGGTACTTTGATGCTCCCGGTTATTTTGTGGATACGTCGATAGCAAAGTCAGTGTCTTTGGCTGATTCGTTTGTTGAAGAGATGCGTTTTGTCGTAAATGCAGGTTTTTTATGTTGGCAGGTAGGACGTGTGACTCAGAATGACGCATTCTTATATGGCGGAATGGCTAAGCTTGGCACACGCTTGTTTGATGCATCTGTGGCAGTCCAAGGGTATTCCGGATGGATAGGCAATGGTGACCGTCCTTGTGTAATCAAGGCTAATGTCGTTTTCAAAGTCAAGCATCTCCGGCCACTGCTGGCATATCAATATGGCTTTCGTGACTATCCGTTTCATCAAGTGCGCATAGGGTTGGGATATTCATTCTGAAAAATCGTAAAGGTGATGAAAAAGCCCGGGGGTATTAACTCCCGGGCTTTAAAATAATCATGATATAAGCGTTGGATGTTATTCTTTCATCAATAGATTATACAGCTGTTTCATACCTCGTGTCGCGACATCTTGTATGAGAATGACGTTATGTCCTCTTGTCCCGTTTGATACATCTTTTGGATCTATTACATATATGGGGACATTATGTCTGACATAGTCAATAAGCCCTGCTGCAGGGTAGACTTGGAGCGATGTGCCGATTATTACAAAAATATCGGCGTCGCTGACAATATCTGCTGCCACTTCGATGTTTGGGACGGCTTCGCCGAACCACACGACGTATGGGCGGATAGGACTGCCGTCACCGGCTTTTTCCCGATAGTCTACGTCATAATTCTCCGGTTTCAATTCTTTTATGAAATGGGGATTATCCGGGTTACGGCTCGAGCATACCTTTGTCAGTTCGCCGTGTAGGTGTATGACTTTTGTGCTGCCGGCACGCTCATGCAGGTTATCGATGTTTTGTGTTATGACTGTCACGTCATACCCCTGTTCCAATTTTGCTATTAATTCATGGGCTGCATTTGGCTTAGTCCCGAGTAATTCTTTCCTTCGTTGGTTATAAAACTCGGTGACCAGTTTGGGATTTCTTAGGAAGCCTTCCGGGGTTGCAACATCTTCTATACGGTATTTCTCCCATAGCCCGTCAGAGTCGCGGAAAGTGCTTATCCCACTTTCCGCGCTTACTCCGGCTCCGGTCAAAATTGCAATCTTTTTCATCTTTTGAACAATCTGACGATATGTTTAAACAGTCTTATGATTTCACCTACAATCAATATGGGCGACGTTATGACCAACAGAATAATCCAATCGGTGGCAGTCAGAGGTGTGACGGTGAACATGTCTCCACCAAACGACACGATGGCTATCTGCCCTAATATTATGACAAATGATATGAGTATGAATCCCTTGCAGCCACTGAAGTGCAGTGCTGAGCGTTTGGCTTTGAAGGCTTTGGCATTAAACATGTTCCAGAATTGCATGAAAACGAACAATGAGAAGAACAAGCTTATTTCGTATGTGGTCAGCCCTTCTGCTACATAGGAGAAGTCGGTAACACTCGATGCGAATGTCCCCCAATCAAACGATGCGAGTGTCATCACATCATTATGCTTGATGTATTGCAGGAATGTTACAAGCAGGAGGACAAATATGAATCCTACTACAAGTATTTGTGTCCACATCTGACGCGTGATGATGAAGTCTGTGCGCTTTCTGGGCTTGTCGTTCATTACGTTGGGCGACGGTGGCAAAGATGCCAGTGCCATTGCAGCAAATGTGTCCATTATAAGGTTCACCCATAGCATTTGAGTGACGGTGATTGGAGATTCTGTGCCAGTGAATGCCCCGATAAGCACGATGAGGCATGCGACTACGTTGATAGTCATTTGGAACAAAATGAAACGTTGGATGTTTTGGTACAGCGAACGTCCCCACATCACGGCTTTTGCAATGCTGCTGAATGAATTGTCGATGATTGTTATGTCGCTTGCTTCTTTGGCAACAGATGTGCCGTCACCCATTGAAAGGCCTACATGTGCACTTTTCAGTGCAGGAGCATCGTTTGTACCGTCACCGGTGACGGCTACTACTTCGTCTTTCTCTTGCAAGGCTTTTACGAGGCGTGACTTGTCCATGGGTCTTGCTCTGGAAATGATTTTGAGCTTTTGTGCGCGTGCCAAGAGTTCGTCATCACTGAGTGCGGCAAGTTCCGGCCCTGTTATTTCGTTTTCCGGACCGTCATTTTCAGTCCATAGCCCTATCTGTCTGCCTATTTCGCGTGCTGTGGCAGGAGTATCACCTGTTACTATTTTGATTTGTATGCCTGCGCTGGTACATGCCTTGACTGCCGCAGGGACATCATCGCGCACGGGGTCAGAAATGGCAACAATGCCGGCGAATGTCAGCCCTGTGACCGACAGGAGATTGTCCTTGATTGCGATTTCTTCTTCCGTCAGCTCTTTGTATGCGAAGCCGAGAGTGCGCATGGCTTTTTGCTGATAGCCTGTCAGTGCTCTTTCGATGTCCTCTCTATTGACATTGTTTTTGATATTGTCACACAGGTTGAGCAGAATCTCAGGTGCTCCTTTGACGTACAGCAGACGTTTGCCGAGCGACTTCGAGTGTATGATTGTCGCCATGTATTTGCGCTCTGTCGAGAAGATCAGTTGCTCGTCTATTGGCGTGTTCTCACGTATCTTCAGATAGTCTATGCCTTGTTTGTCAAGCCACAGCAGCAATGCTCCTTCTGTCGGGTTGCCGATGACTTTGGTCTTGTCTTCTGCTGACCGGTCAAGATGTGCAGTAGAATTGACTGCGATGTTCTCTGTGATGAGTATGCTGTCATCATTGTCTTTGAGATTTTGGTTGCCAAGTCCGATAAATTGTGTGTCGTAGACTTGCATTTGGTTTTTTGTCAGTGTACCTGTCTTGTCGGTACAAATGACGGTCGTCGCTCCCATAGTTTCGCAAGCGTGCATTTTCCTCACGAGGTTGTTGGCTTTGAGCATCCTCTTCATGCTGAGGGCAAGGCTCAAAGTGACGCTCATTGGCAGTCCCTCGGGCACTGATACTACTATGAGGGTCACGGCAATCATTATGGTGTTGAGCAGATAGCCGCTGAAATCCATCCACACCAATGAGTCATTGCTATGGAAATAGCTGACCAGACGTCCTACGATGATGAGTGATGCCAGCACATAGCTGATGATAGTGATGACACGGCTCAGTTTCTCGAGTTGCAGGTCAAGAGGCGTCTTTACGCTATTGTCGATTTGTGCTGCCTGATATACTTTCCCATTTTCGGTCGCATCGCCGACTTTTGTTACTCTGAAGATACCATGTCCTTCGACGACAGTAGTGCCACGGAGCACATGATTGGACGGATATGTGGCTTCTTTGTCAAAATGTGCTTCATTGGTAGTCTTTTTGACGATTGGCTCTCCTGTGAGTGTAGATTCATTGATCTGCAGTGATGTGGCTTCCAGCAGTTCACCGTCGGCGGGTATTTCGTTGCCGGTGTTGATGATTACTATATCGCCTACGACAACTTCTTTTTTGGGGATTTCATGAACTTTGCTGTTTCTTATGATTTGCACTGACTCACTGTCGTTTACCTTGTTGAGTATGTTGAAAGCTTTGTTTGCCTTGACCTCAAAGATGAATGAGATGGCAGTCGCCAGTATGATTGCTACAAATATCCCGAATGGCTCGAAGAAGACATCCAGTCCCTCACCATCGTGGAAGAAATGATAGCACGAGATGCCGATTGACAACACGAGTGTCGCGAGCAGAATCTTGATGATAGGATCCTTGAACTTCTCTAAAAACTGTAGCCAGATAGACTTTTTCTTAGGCGGAGTAAGGATGTTTTCGCCATATTGTTTGCGGCTTAGCCTGACTTGTTCGTCATTCAGGCCTGTGTAGTGCTTGTTGAACTCCATATAAGGTTATTTGAAAATTCTCTGCAAATATAAGAACATTGTGATAGCTGCAAATATTCTTAAGTATTCTTAGCTTACCTCAGATGCAGGATGATGACCTTTATGTTTCTGTCATCAGACATTGACTCCCCATAGTCATAAACCTTGCGCGATGTCATGCGGCACCGGTGTGTCGTGTGGCAATCCATATATTGTTGTGTGCCAGAAGTCCGGCAATACTTAAAAGTCATATATTTGCAATGTCCGGGCATCGGGCGGGCATACTGCAAATGAAAAGGCAGGTGGCGTCGGGTATCCGTGTGGCCTAATTTATATCAATAATCTTAAAGGTATGAAAATCAAGGATTTTATGGCGGTTTGTGCCGTCGTCGCGTGCTTCCCTTTCGCAGCATGGCCGATACCTGCCGATCCGCGCCCCAAGCATGTATTCCAGCCGGATGGTGAGGGACTTACTATTATTATAAAAGGTGATGAGCATGGCTATATGCTATCGACCGATGATGGCATACCCTTGTATTATAACAGTCAGACGAGAGCGTTTGAATATGCCAGATTGACAGGGAATACCTTGACCGGCAGTGGCATAAACGCCTCAGATGCAGCCAACAGGGATGCAAGGGCATTGGCATATATCAGCTCGATGGATGTCAGGGCAGTCAGTGATGTGGCAGAAAGGGTGATGTGTGCCGGGAAAGGGGCTGTGCTGAGGACAAAGATGCACAAGGTGCGCACTACAAATTTCCCGACGACCGGCAATGTGGGCTGCCTTGTGGTGCTGATGGAATTCTCCGGCAGCGACGGTTCTTTTACAACCCCTGAGCCGAAACAGTTTTTCACGGCCATGCTCAACGAGGAAGGTTTCACATATCCCAACGGTGCTGACGGGAGCGTGCGTGACTTCTATTATGCTTCGTCGTGCGGACGTTTTGAGCCCGAATTTGACGTTGCCGGTCCGGCCTTGCTGTCCGAATCTTATGCCTATTATGGACATGATGACAATAGCGGGGCTATCGACGTCAATTTTCATGAAGCCATAGTCGAAGCGTGCCGGGCTGTAGATGATGAGGTGGATTTCTCACGCTATGACACCGATGGCGACGGATATGTGGATAATATCTACTTCTATTATTCCGGCTATGGACAGGCAGATACCGGACGCGCCGATTATGTGTGGCCTCATTCCTATTATCTGGAGCAGGGATATGGCATCACTCTGGAACTTGACGGAGTGAAAATCGACCGATATTCTTGCGGCAACGAACTGCGGTCTGGCACAAATATGCCTGCCGGTATAGGGACATTTGCTGTCTCTTATACACATCTAAAAAAAAAAAAGGCGCTGTTGGGCCCGCCGGTAAAGATGATGCCCTTGGGATTTTTGGCCTTGATCTTGGCCAGGTCGGTGCGGTACGAGTAGATCTCGCAATAAACGTTGCATTCGCGCACGCGCCGCGCGATCAGCTGGTTATACTGCCCGCCGAAGTCGAGAACGATGACGGTTTCCTGCTGCATGAGGTGCTCCTTTCCCATCTTACACGATCGTGGTCTGCAAATATAGTTGTAGTATACCATTTTTCTGCCAAAATGGCAACACAATGCCGCCGGCGAGCAAGCGCGAAAAGCGCCACGGTGGGTTTCGGCTGTCTCTTATACACATCTCTCACCCCCTACGGGCGCATCGCCTCGGCGCTCTCCCTGTCTCTTATACACATCTA
>DWUP01000143.1 GCA_020012075.1 Candidatus Avibacteroides avistercoris | reverse complement strand
CTCCTGTGCCATAGAGACGGTCGCCCACGATGGGGGCATTGAGGCCGAGGATGGATGCCGAGTGGACACGCAGCTGGTGGGTGCGTCCTGTCAGTGGGGTGAATATGACACGGGTCGTCCCACGGTCGTGGCCGATGACGGCATAGTCGGTCACGGCACGCGCCCCACCGGTCATGTCCACCTTCTGTCGGGGGCGGTCGTGGTAGTCGGCGGACAGTGGCAGGTCGATGCGCCCCGTGGCGGGGCTTACTGTCCCATCGACGATGGCCGTATAGCGCTTGACGACGGTGCGGGCTTCAAACTGTCGCCGCAGCGGGTCGAGTGCCGCACGGCTTTTGGCTATGACCATCAGCCCAGATGTGTCCATGTCGAGACGGTGGACGGCCACTGCTTCGCCGGCTTGCGTGAGGTGTGACCTGACCCAATCGACCGCCGACTGTGCCGTGAGCCTGCCCGGCACGGCGAGCATCCCCGCGGGTTTGTCTATGACGGCCATGACATCGTCGTCATAGATTACCGTCGGTGTGTGTGGCTGGGCGGCGAGTGCGGCCACGGGGTCATGCTCCACGTCGAGGCCGCGCAGCATGAATGCGAGAATCGGACCGCACTTGCCGCTACATGAGGGGTAGAACAGTCCATCGCGGCGCAGCTCCGAGCGGGGCGAACGGCCTATCCAGAACTCGGCCATTGCCCTTGGCCGCAGCCCGTGGCGGTAGGCGTAGGCGAGCAACTTCGGCGCGGCACAGTCGCCTGCCCCTGACGGCGGCATGTCGATGCCTTTGTCGCGGAATACTTCGTTGAGGTCTTTGTGTTCGCCGAGTGCGTTGTCCACGACGCATTGCCCGAACAGCCATCGTTGCAGTGCCGCCGACCGCTCGCGCCGCTCACGGCGCAGCCGGCCGATGTGTGCGTCGTGTGCCTCCAGTTGTTGCCTGACGGCGGCTGTCTGTCCGTCGAGCCGGGCTTTCAACCGTCGGTACTCGGCCCGCTCATGACGGCTCTCGTCGAGCAGTCGCATGGCTTCTGCGTCGGTCATCGGTCCTTTGCGGCGCAGGTCGCGTGCGGCCTTTGCAGCGGCCATGTCGCTCTTGGCAGCGGCGAGGCATGCCGTGGCATCTTGCTGCAAGCGGCTGATTTCTGATCTGAGCCGTTCGGTGGTGCCGTCAGATTTGAGGGTAGCGATCTGATGGTTGATGGCCGTGATGCGTGCTTCCTCTTGCTTGAAATATCCCGCCGGGTCAAGCGTGTCGAATATCGGCGGGACGAAGCCCGCTATGTCATTCCTCCCGCCCAGCAACCCCGAGAATGCAGCGAGATAGCCCACCGTGCCGCTGCCGTCGCAATGCTCGACGACCAGCACGCCAAACATCTTGCCCTCACCGGCGTCGGCTGCCAAGCGCGGGTCGCGTGCTATGGCCCGGCGCACGGCATCGGCTGCCTCGATGCACAGCGGATGAGGCACGTAGCAGAATGGCCAAGTGAACCGCTCGGGCAGTTCGCCTGCACCGACGGGGCGGGTGAAGTGGTGGAAGAGGTCGGACATAATGTTTTGCGGTGCTAAATTAGGCAAAAAATACTGAATGGATGTGGCGAACGGCTTTTCGTGTCCGTTATTAAAATGACATGATGAGGCTTTGCAGTGAATGAATACCGACAAATTGCTAATAATCGTGTTATAAATTTTTGTGCTAATCGTTATATATTTGCAGCCGAAGTAAAATAGGAAACAGGGAAATGTCAAAATGAAGATACTCGTCACTTATGCCTTGGATGAAGAGTGTGCCGGCGTGACTTTCGCGTGGCATGACGTGTCGGTGTTGATGACCGGTGTCGGCAAGGTCGCATCGGCAGCACGCCTCATGCAGAGGCTGGCGTCGTCGCGTCAGGACTTGGTCGTCAATGTCGGGACGGCGGGCAGTGTGCGGCATGAGGTGGGTGAGATAGTATTGTGCGACCGCTTCGAGGACCGTGACCTCAAGGCCACGCGGCTGCCGGGCTTAGCCTTTGAACTGGATTGCAGCAGTGATGCGGCCCGATGTGTCTCGTCCCGCTGTCCATACGTGCGTGGCAAGTGCAGTACCGGTGACAGCTTCGTGACAGAGGCATGCGGTGACGGGTGCGATGTCTATGACATGGAGGCGTATAGCCAAGCATACGTGTGCCGGATGATGGGAGTGCCATTCGTGTCGGTCAAGTATGTGACTGACCGCATCGGGCATAATTCTGTCAAGCATTGGGCGGACAAACTCGCCGATGCGCGCAGGGATCTGGCTCGTGTCTTCGAGCCCGGGATGTTGCTTGACCTCCCTTCATTATGACAATATAAAATGTAGCAGGACAGATGAAGAGACTTATAATATTCGTGCTGACGCTGTGTGTCATGTCAGCAGCTTTTGCCATCAATGGCGTAATCAAAGGCAAGGTCACTGATGCCACGACCGGCAAGCCTCTTGAATTTGTGACAGTTTCGCTGAGCGACGGTGCGGGCAAGGCAATCAATGGGGCAATATCGGACATAGACGGCGAATATTCGTTTGCCGGACTCGCTGCAGGGACTTACGAGGTCAAATTTACTTTCCTCGGATATAAGGAGTTCAGCCGCAAGGTCGAGGTGACAGCATCATCACCGGTGCGCGGCCTCGATGTCAAGATGGTCGAGGACACCCAGATGCTCGGCGAGGTCGAGGTAGTGGGGCAGAAGCCTCAGATGCGCTTCGAGATAGACAAACGTGTGTTTAATGCCGACAAAGCCATAGCAGCCATAGGCGGTTCGGCCAGCGACTTGCTGAGCAATGTGCCGTCAATCGACGTGGACACCGAGGGGACAATATCCCTCAGGGGCAACAGCAGCGTGACTATCTGGATCAATGGCAAGGATGCCGGACTGACATCTGACAACCAATCGGAGATACTCGAGCAACTCCCCGCCGAGACCATCGACCGCATCGAGGTCATCACTAATCCGTCAGCCAAGTATAGTCCCGAGGGCACGGCAGGCATCATCAATATCATCCTCAAGGACGATGCCAAGCCGGGATATTATGGGAGCGTCCAAGCTCAGGCCGACATACAGGGAGGAGTGCGGGCAAGTGCCAACATCAACTTCACGGCAGGCAAATGGAGCGGCTATGCCAACGCAGGCTATCGCCACAATCGCCGTACCAATGGGGGATATACCAACCGTGAAATGGACGGCACCTATCTTAATCAAGTCACCGACGGGTTGCGCAAGCGTGACAACGGTTTCTTCCGTGGTGGAATAAACTATAAGGCCACCGACAAGGATGTGCTGTCGCTCAGTGGGTTCGGCATGGTCGGGGGCGGATCGACCGACAATACTATCGACTACACTTCGAATGTGCCGGGCAGTTATCAGACGGCCGTCAGACAGACATTGGGAGACAACACGATGAGGGGAGGCAATGTCATGCTGACCTATGACCGACAGTTTGACCCAAACAGGATGTTGAGCCTCTCGGCAAGCCACAACAGGTGGAGCATGGACAACGGGAGCGACTATCTGCAAACATCCAACTATGCCGATCGCACCTCCCATTCGCTGCAGAGGCAGTCGAGTGACATGAACAACACTGGATGGGAATTTCAGGCAGACTATTCGAATGCCTTCAATGAAAACCATAAACTGGAGGCCGGCTACAAAGGTGAACTGCGTGACGAAACGAGCCCGCTCATCACACTGTATGGCACAAATGAGGCCGACTTGCAGCCACAGCACAATCTGGACAACACGTTTGGCTACAAACGTAACGTACAGGCAGCCTACGTCTCCTATTCCGGCAAGGTCGGAAATCTCGGCATCCAGCTCGGACTGCGCGGTGAATATTCACTCATCAAGACTTCATCCGAGTATTTTGAAGCGGGTGTCCATGGTTATACTCCGAAAGACACTATTTTTAACAAACCGAAGTTTGACCTTTTCCCCAGCATATTCCTCTCATATTCTCTGCCCAAGGGCAACGAATTGCAGGTCAATTACACCCGCCGCATCCGTCGTCCGTGGGGCGGGATGCTCAACTCTTTCACAAACATCACCGACTCGTCAAACATCTCAAGCGGCAATCCCGACCTCGACCCGCAATATTCCAATGCCTTCGAACTGAATTACATCAAGAATTGGGAGCGTCACATGCTGTCGGTCTCCACTTATTACCGCTCGACGGACGACGTGTTTGAGCGTGTGAGCTACATGGATGGCAACGGTGTGATGAATACCACGTGGCTCAATGTCACCCGCTCGGTAGCGGCCGGGGCGGAGCTGGTGGTCAAAAACAAGATACATGACTTCATCGACCTCACCACCACTATTAATATGTATTACTCCAAGCTCAACGGATTCAACGAGTGGATTCCGTCGCTCGATGCATGGGTGAGCGGCGACAGTGAGGAGAATTTCGCCTACGATGCCAAGCTAATAGCCAATTTCATACTGCCACGGGACTTCTCACTCCAATTGACAGGCAGCTATAGGTCCAAGGAGACGATTGCGCAGGGCACACGCCGCCCGACGTACACCCTTGACGCAGGCATTAAAAAATCGTTCATGGATGGCAAAATCAACGTGGCACTGACCGGGCGTGACCTGCTCGACTCGCGCCATCGCCATACGATAACCTCGGGACCCGGCTTCAAACAGGAGAGCGAGTCCTGGCGCCAAGGACGTAATGTGCGTCTGACTATCAGTTATAGTTTCGGCAACATGCGTGGTTCCAAGAATAGAGATGCCGGCCGGGATGATGACAATATGTCAGAAGGAATGTATGAAGAATACTAATTTGTTATATCTCTCCCACGTGATATGCTGTGAATCGCCTGTTTTATCTATACAAATTGCTCAAATGATCGGATAAATCTGCATTAAAGATTTTGTTAAGTCATTTATGTTATTTTACTTTGCCGCATATCATGATTGTCACTGGTCATGATACGTGCGGGTCGCAGCATGACATCGACGAACCAATTAATACTATGAATCATTTGTCACTGCCCTGCACTAATAAGAAACAATAACAAAATTGACCGATTTTATGGCAAATGAACATTTAGTCAAAGAGCTGGATCAGGTGGTGGTGCGCTTCTCCGGTGACTCTGGCGATGGAATGCAGCTGGCCGGAAACATCTTTTCGGCAATCTCGGCAGCTATTGGCAACGACATCTCGACTTTTCCGGATTATCCTGCCGAAATCCGCGCACCGCAAGGCACACTGAGTGGTGTGTCGAGTTACCAGATACATATCGGAGGAGACAAGGTGTACACTTCCGGCAACAAATGTGACGTCCTCGTGGCAATGAATCCGGCTGCGTTGAAAGTCAATGTCAAAAACATCACTCCGCAGACAATCATAATAATCGATGCCGATTCATTCACTGACAAGGAGCTTGAAAAAGCATTGTATAAGACACAAGACCCATTTGCTGAGTTAGGCATCAACAACACTATTGTCGATGCACCCATAACCTCGATGTGCAAAGACAGCCTCAAAGACACCGGACTGGACAATAAGTCTATCCTGAAGTGTAAGAACATGTTTGCGCTTGGATTGGTGTGCTGGCTTTTTGACCGCCCGCTTGAACATGCTATGCAGATGCTCAACACCAAATTTGCCAAAAAGCCGGACATTGCAACTGCCAACATCAAGGTCCTTACTGACGGCTATAATTATGGACACAATATACATGCATCGGTCACAACTTACCGCATCGAGTCCCACCAACCGAAACCGAAAGGCATCTATAGGGATGTCAATGGCAATTCCGCTACTGCTTACGGCTTGGTGGCTGCGGCCGAGAAAGCCGGATTGCAGCTTTTCCTTGGTTCCTACCCGATAACTCCCGCTACTGACATCCTGCACGAATTGGCCAAATTGAAGAATCTCGGTGTCATCACCGTGCAGTGCGAAGATGAAATCTCAGGATGCTGCAATGCCATAGGTGCATCGTTTGGCGGGGCATTGGGCGTGACATCGACATCAGGCCCCGGATTGTGCCTGAAGAGTGAGGCTATCAATCTGGCCGTCATTGCCGAGCTTCCTCTTGTCGTAGTCGATGTGCAACGCTCCGGACCGTCTACCGGTATGCCGACCAAGAGCGAACAGACAGACCTGTTCCAAGCCATGTATGGGCGCAATGGAGAGAGCCCACTCGTGGTCATCGCCGCTACGTCACCCACAGACTGCTTTGACTCGGCATATATGGCTTGCAAGCTGGCCCTCGAACACATGACCCCTGTCATCCTGCTGACTGACGGATATATTGCCAACGGCTCGGCCGCATGGCGCATACCGTCACTCGACGAGTATCCTGACATACGTCCTCCTTATGTGACACCCGACATGGCCGATGGATGGAAGCCATATCATCGTAATCCCGACACCAATGTGCGCTATTGGGCAATCCCGGGCACAGAAGGTTTCATGCACCGCCTCGGCGGACTTGAGAAGGATTTCGAAACAAGTGCCATTTCCACAGATGCGCTCAACCATCAGAAGATGGTGGCCACGCGCCGTGCCAAAATCGAAAAGATAGCTGATTTCATCCCGCGTCAGGAAGTGCTGGGTGATGTCGATGACGCCGACTTGCTCATCGTGGGATGGGGCGGCACCTTCGGACATCTCTATGACACGATGCGCGCTATGCGTCAGAACGGGAAGAAAGTGGCACTCGCACATTTCAAATACATCAATCCCCTGCCGGCAAACACCGAAGAAATACTCAGGAAGTACAAGAAGATTGTGGTCGCCGAGCAAGACCTCGGACAATTTGCCGGGCTGCTGAGGATGAAAGTACCCGGTGTCAAATTCGAGCAATTCAACCGCGTCAAAGGGCAACCCTTCAAAGTCAGCCGCTTGATAGAAGAATTTACTAAAATTATGGAGGAGTAAGATATGTCACAACAACAATATACGTTCAAAGACTTCAAGAGCGACCAATACGTCAGGTGGTGTCCCGGTTGCGGCGACCATGCGCTGCTCAACTCATTGCAAAAAGCGATGGCCGAGCTGGCTGTGCCCCCCCACATGACGGCAGTCATCTCAGGCATCGGCTGCTCCTCACGTTTGCCCTACTACATGAACACCTACGGGTTCCACACAATCCATGGCCGGGCTGCCGCCATTGCATCAGGACTGAAAATAGCCAATCCCGGGATAACCGTATGGCAAATCTCCGGCGACGGCGACGGTTTGGCAATCGGCGGAAACCACTTTATACATGCATTGCGGCGCAACGTGGACATCAATATCGTCCTGCTCAACAACCGCATCTACGGCCTTACCAAAGGACAATATTCACCGACATCCCCGCGCGGTTTCGTCTCCAAGTCATCGCCCTACGGCACGGTCGAGGACCCGTTCCGTCCGGCCGAACTCGCCTTCGGGGCACGGGGACACTTCTTCGCCCGCTGCGTGGATTCTGACACACAGTGCTCCGTCGATGTCCTCAAGGCCGCAGCCTTGCACAAGGGCGCGTCTGTGGTCGAAGTGCTTCAGAACTGTGTCATTTTCAACAACGGCTCACAAAGCATGCTTGCCACCAAGGAGTTGCGCTCAGAGAATGCGATATATCTCGAGGCAGGAAAGCCCATGGTCTTCGGCAAAAACCGTGATAAAGGTCTGATGCAGGAAGGATTCGGCTTGAAAGTCGTGCGTCTCGGCGAAAACGGCATTACCGAAAGCGACTTGCTCATCCACGATCCGCATTGCGAGGACAACACCTTGCACATGAAACTTGCACTGATGGAAGGCCCGGATTTCCCCGTAGCGCTCGGAGTAATCCGTGATGTCGCCGCCCCCGCCTATGACGAGGCGGTGCACGCACAGATCGAGGAGGTAAAAGCAAAGAAGCCGGCACATACACTCGGCGAATATCTCCGCACGGGAGATACATGGGAGATAAAATAGCCATTCCTGACATTCACTTATGAGCAATGCCCGGGCAGCCGTCCGGGCATTGCTCATTCCATCCTGTGGCGGCACGCACGGCAGATGGCATACGACCCTATGGACAAAATCATCTGACCCAAGCGGCCTTGGCATACGACCATTTTTACATTATCATGCAATGTTTTTGGCCGATGCGTGCATACATCTTCACGCCGGCGTGATGGCACGGCCATCAGATGATTGACATCTGACGAAATTCTTTTGCTTATACATGCCACACGGTCAGACATTTAGCCATGATTGCCATAATAAAACGCATGATAAGCCGCATTAAATTTTCGGGAAACTGTTTTGTGGTTTAAATAAAAGTCTTACCTTTGCAACGCAAAAGACGGAAATGATGGTGCCATAGCTCAGATGGTAGAGCAAAGGACTGAAAATCCTTGTGTCCCCGGTTCGATTCCTGGTGGCACCACTCCCGAGAAAAGCGAAAGCAGTAAGTCTCCTATTTCAGAATGAAATAGGAGACTTTTGTTTTTATAGGCAAATGGTAGTGCCGTAATGGGGTGTCTAAGTGACGGCTGTCCCTGATATTTCCTGCTTGTGGCAAGAGTGTGCTTTGAGAATAATGGCAGGATGTCCCTGATGCCTTCAAACGGCGGTCGTGTGCGTTGTCTGCGAAAGGAGGCTTGAGGTAGTGGATTTACGGCTTCACTATCGGGTCCGGACAGAATTGCCTGCGCTGGCATTGCCGGCATCCTGCTCCCCGCCAGACTTTGTCAAACTCTTCTGAAGCTGCATCGACGAGTGACGGCTCGTCTGTGATTATACCGGCCTCGAAGTTGCGGCGGTGGGGAGACTTCATCCCCATCCCCGCTCCGGTGAGATTGGCGCTGCCTATGTAACAGATGGTCGAATCTATAATAATCAATTTGAAGTGGACACGCGGGCACAGTGCGCGCTCCATGCGGCTTGCAAGCAGTGGATAGCGGTCGAAGTCCGTGCGGAATGGTTGCCCCGGCTCTTTGGCGTGGATGAGGCGCACGGCGACACCTCCCGCTATGAGGTCTGAAAGCAGGCCGAGGAAGGGTTGTTTGAGATTGCCGCGCATGACATAGAGGTCCTTGATGTCGGCGGTGCCAATCCACAGAGTATGATGTGCGTGTGCCAAGAGATTGAGGACGAAGTCATAGTGTTCTGTGTCTGAGATGAATTTTATCATTGGACCGTCATTGTAAGTCGTAGTATGTTTTTATGTCTCTCTTGTCCATCAGCAGGCCGATGCTCTTTTGCATGAGCGAGGCAGAGCGGATGTCTGACGGTTGCCATACGTCGTTGTGCGAAGCAAAGTTAGTCAAGGTGTTGAAGATTTCCCAAACACATGTCCCGCTTTTGATCTGACTTTCCGGTGCGTTGATGCCTTTACTGCGGCACGTGTCGAGCAGTCTGAAGTATGGGATGAGTTGCTCGGCCAAGTCATCGGGTGCGCCGTGGCGCACCAGCATTGTCTTGGCTCTGTGCATCTCTGCCAATGACGCTGTGGTGGCACGTGCGGTGTCTGCCGCTGTTTTGAATGAGTCCCAATTATGCTTCATAAGCCTTTTCATGTCATCTGTGTCGAGCATTGCCATCATAGCTGCACTTCTGGCGCTATGGATGTGGCGCAAGGCATTCTTGGACAATTGCATTTGTCCGTTGCTGCACACGAGGCGGAGATAGTAGTTGCCAAGTTCTATCTCGCCGAGATTCCATTTGGCATACAGGCCGTTGGTGATGAATTCGTCGTCGTCAGACGTCACGTCGTGCCGCGGTGTCACGGGCATCAGCACCACATTTATGCCGCAGGTGGGATTGTCAGCACAGTCAATCCTCTCGATTTCATAGCCATGTCTGTCTGCTATCATCTCTAATATGTCAAAAAACGAGCGCATGGGTATGGCTTCGTCGGCCAGAGTTACCACTCCGTCTACTATGTGTCCGTCCGGATTGGCGATTAGGGCGAAACTCTTTGGGTTGTTCACGCAGTTGGCCATGGCGAAACTGTTGCGCAAGTTGGCTACAGCCTCGTCGCCATAGGCTCGTTTTATGCCCTCGCACTGCCGTGGGGAGAGGCCTATCAATCTGTCAAGTGCCTGTTGTACGCTGTGGGTCACGCGGATATGTGTGCCTCGTGCGTTGTAATAATTCTCTCCTTCGTAGGCCATTTCTTTTTTGTCCAATACGATGTAGGGGCTTTGGCGTTGTAGCATGTTGTCACGCAGGGTGACATATTCATCACTGTTCATCATTGTGTATATTATTAAATAGTCTGTTAAATCTGTCTGCATATTCATGGAGCTGTGTGCTGACTTCGTTCTGGAGGTGGCGCAGTTTGCTGTCTTTGTCAAACCGCTCGTCGTCAAAGAATACGTCTCCCGTGCGGGTCAGACTGTAGTAGAGCTTGACTCCCACCTCGCCGCGGCGGTGTTTTGAAAATGTGATGTAGCGGTCTGAGTATATGTTCTTGGGGTTGTCGAGTCTCAGTTCCATCATTGCGGTTATCATGTGTTTCAGCCTGTTGCTTCCGACGAATGCTCCGCTCTTGGTCACTTGTTGTATGGTGAGGAATGAAGTGTGGATGTGCCGGCGGTTGGCCGCCTTGTTGTGTCGCTTGATGATGGCCAGCAGCAGGCTTTCGGCTTTTTTGAGTGTGATGTTTTCCTCTTCCTTGATTATGCCTTGCAATTCATAGAAAGAGTCTATCGCCACGATGTCCCATCCCTCGTCGAGCACTGATTCAAAGTCGGCAATGGCGTGGTCGTCTGACTCAAAGTCTGCTTCGATAAACATGATGTTGAGTTCGCCAAACTTGGGATAGCGCCGGACGTAGATGGACAGGTCTATTTCATTCATCTCTGCACTGACGAAGAGCATCCTTGCGCGTGGCTGCACTTTGCCTATGTTGGCCATGAGGTCAAGCACGATGGTGGTCTTGCCGACACCCGGGTCGCCGATGACCATATAGTTTACCCCTTTGGGCAAGCCGCGGTAGCTGCACAGCAGCATGTCGAGCGTTGTCCCTGACATGAAGTTTGCAAACAGGTCTTTGTCAAACTCCAGCTGGCTGATTTTCACCACATCTCTCATCTCCGGTTCCCGATGTTTTAGTATGGCGGCGTGTGGGCTGCTTGGATTGCGCGTGCCGCGGCCGTCAAAATTTCAGGCAATTATAACGGCAGCATTGTGCCGGGACGCGGCATATATTTGTTAAGGAATCCTAATCTTTGGCAGATGGATGTGGGTCACATGTCGGTCGTGATGAGTTGCCGGCGGGGAATTGGCAGTGACCGGCGTCGCTGCCATTTGCCTTGCCGGCCATTGGGGCGGTGTCTGCCGCACGTCTGCGGCAAAGCCATGCATGTGCGGGTGCGGGGATAAAGTCCATAGCATAGTATGCCGTGCGGCGTGGCATCGTATGTCGTGCCGTGTGGCATTGTATGCTGTGGCGATAGCATTGCATGCCATGACCGGTGGCATCGTATGCCGTGTGGTGTGGCATACGATGCCTGAGCCGGTGGGGTGTGATGGCAGGGCGGTGATGTCCTGCGGCGCGGGTGTGGCGTCTGTGTCCCGGCGGGTGGCTGTGCGTCATGTCACCATCCGGCCAGCGGGATGCGGTGTGCGGGTGGCGGGAATGCGGCGTCGATGTCCCTGAGGTCGCCGTCGGTCAATCGTATGTCGAGGCTGAGATAGTCGTCGTCGGTGTGCGCGGGGTTGCCGGCTTTGGGGATGGCTATTACCCCCGGTTGCCGCAGGACCCATGCCAGCGCGATGCGTGCCGGCGTGGCATCGTGCCTTGCGGCTATAGTCTGCAGGGTGGGGTGTGCGAGCAGGCGGCCTTCGGCTATGGGCGAATAGGCCATGACGGGCATTCCCCGGTCGCGGCACCAGCCGAGCAGGTCGTATTCCACACCGCGTTCGCACATGTTGTACAGCACTTGGTCAGTGGCGCAACTGTCCCCTCCGGGCATCGACGCTATCAGCTGCATGTCGGGCAGGTCTATGTTGCTCACTCCCCACCGTGCGATTTTGCCTTCGCGTTGCAGTTCTTGCAGTGCTTGGACTGTCTCTGACAGGGGATAATGTCCTTTCCAGTGCAGGAGATAGAGGTCGATGCGGTCTATGCCGAGGCGTGCAAGGCTGCGTTCGCAGGCACGCTTCGTCCCTCGGCGGTCAGCGTTTGAGGGGAGACACTTGCTGACGACGAATGTCCGGTCGCGCAGTCCCCTGATGGCCTCGCCGACGAGTCGTTCGTTGCCATACATCTCGGCAGTGTCGATGATGTTCATCCCGAGTTCTATCCCTCGCCGCAGTGCGCGGATCTCCTCGTCGCGGCGGCCCGGGGATTTGCCCATCGCCCATGTCCCTTGCCCCAGACGGCAGACACGAGTGCCGTCGGCGAATGCTATTGTCTTGTCATCCATGTCTTGCTGTGGTGTGTTGTGGTAGGAAAAAGCAAAGGCACACGGTGTGCGTGCCTTTGCTCAGCGGCCGTAAGGCCTTGGGGTGAAGTAATCTATTTGAGATATGTGCCGTAGAATGACTCTATGGCATCAAACGGAATCTTGTCATAATTGTCATAGAGGTCGGTGTGCGACGCTCCCGGGATGATCATCAGCTCTTTGTTGTCACCTTTCATCAGCTTGTAGGCATCTTCGCTGAAGTAGCGCGAATGGGCTTTCTCGCCGTGGACGAGCAGCACTGCGCTGCGTATCTCGCCGGCATAGGTCATGATAGGCATGTTGAGGAATGAGAGTGATGAGGTCTTGTTCCACCCTTGATTGGAATTGAGCGAGCGCCGGTGGTAGCCCCGCGATGTCTTGTAATAGGCGTGATAGTCCTTGACAAACTGTGGAGCGTCGTCGGGGATGGTGTCTGCCACGCCTCCGGCGAGGGCGTAAGTGCCGTTGCGGTAGTCCTCTGTGCGCTGTGCATTGAGTTGCCGGCGCAGGTCGTGGCGGCCCTCGGCATCCATGGAGTCGAAGTAGCCGTTGGCGGTGACGCGGCTCATGTCATACATGGTCGAGGCTACCGTGGCCTTGATGCGGGTGTCGATGGCTGCGGCATTGATGGCCATGCCTCCCCATCCGCATATCCCGAGTATCCCGATGCGGTCTGCATCTGTGTCGGGACGGTCGCTGAGATAGTCTACGGCGGCGCAAAAGTCCTCGGTGTTTATGTCGGGTGAAGCGACATAACGTGGACTGCCCCCGCTCTCGCCGGTGAATGACGGGTCAAATGCGATGGTGAGAAATCCGCGTTTGGCCAATTCTTGTGCATAGAGCCCTGAAGCCTGCTCCTTGACTGCGCCAAACGGGCCACAGACAGCTATGGCCGCCATTTTGCCTGCGGGCTTGTGGCGTGGGACGTAGAGGTCGGCCGCCAGAGTGATGCCATAACGGTTGTGGAAAGTCACTTTGCTATGCTCCACTTGGTCGCTCAATGGGAATACCTTGTCCCATTCTTGTGTGAGGTTGAGACTGTCTTTCATATCGTTGTCATTGATTGGTGATGCTTGTTGAGGCCGGCATCCTGTGAGGACACATGCGGCCAGCAGTGCGGCTGCGAGCAATGTTTTTGGGCTGATGTTCATGTCGTGCCAGATTTTTATGGTTTGATTTATGATGCTGCAAATATATTTTGCGCCGGTGGCAGTGATATTGCTGTGCGGGTCAAAGCTTGTTGTGCAGCGGGTCATGGTGTCGATATTGGTTGATGTCCGTTGCACCGCATCGCCGGCAGTGAGTCATTTATCCGTGTGATGCATCTGATTCGCCGCGTTCACCGTTATGTTCCATTATTTATGTGAGGCCGGCAGTGCCCCGGCAGTCTTGGCCGTCACCATTGCCATAGATTTTGCGCTATCTTTGTTTCACGAAGACAGGCTGCGGCTCGGCATAGCCCGGGCGGGAACAAGCTCCCGCCCTTGCCTCTGCTCTCGCC
>DWUP01000142.1 GCA_020012075.1 Candidatus Avibacteroides avistercoris | reverse complement strand
GCCGTGACGTCTGCGGTGTCATGATGCCGTGAGATCAATGCCGGCTTCGCATGGCTTTGTCCGGGCGCGGGGAGACATGCCTGACGGGGTCGTATGTTTTGCACCTTGGGGTTGTATCCCATGTGCCGTAGGGTCGTATGCCAATCGTGTGGGGTATGATGATTTTGCGGCCTTCCCGCCACGTAGCCGTGGCCGGGCTGCATTGGGCAGATTTCAGACAGTGCCGGACGTTGTGGGCGGATGCCTTGTTTTAATATGTTATACCTGTATTGCGTGCCTGACGGTTGCTGAGTTCGAACTCCGCACATGCTCGGCAGAATGCCGCTGAGTCAGAGGCGAAATATCTCCCCATCTCCGTCGCCATCTTGTCAGGCGCAGGTATTATGCCTACCCGCCCGAGGTCGAGCCGGTCGGCATCGAAGCATGTGTCTATGGTGATATCCCCCGTGCATTTCTCGACAGAGTGCAGGCGGCAGGCAGTCACGAGCTTGTCGAAAGCTCCGTCATCCAATCCTGCCAGCAGCGAGCCGCGCAGCGACGGGAGCATCTCTGCCGCGCGGTGGCCGTGGTAGATGTCTCTGTCGTTTGTCTGCCTGCATTTGTCATGCAGATAGGCGAACAGCCTTACGACGGTCGCGTCCACCCCGTCGGTGGCAAGGAGCATTCCGTTGCGCTCCACACGCAGCCAATGCGGCATCCCGTGCATGTCGTCGAGCGTCCATCCTGCCTTTGCGAATTCGCGGACGGCAGCAATGTCGGGGCTTGTCTGCCCCGGAGTCTGTTTGCAATAATTCATTATGGTGGCTGATTAATACTGCAATGGTAAAATTACTATAAATTTAGAAGATGTATGGACAATGGGCTAACGTTTGTTTACAAATAATCTACTCCCGCAACAAATTGGTAAAATCTGTTTCAAAACAAGCAAAAAAAACGAGAAAAAAGAATAAAAACCTTTGGCCACGTCATGAAATGTCACTTTATTTGCAATACCTATGTTTTCGGGTAAAATTTGTCCGGACCACTCTGCTGCCGATTCGCAGACCTCGGTACTGCGGCCGGAGTCAGGACGGAGGCTCGATTATGGCGGCCGCCTGGCGGGCTTGGGACTATGCAGTGTGATGGCGCACAGGGCAATAAGATGTGTCGTGGGATGAGCGGAAAACTAAAGGGCAGGAATTATTAAAACCAAATTAACTTATAACACAACAAACAAAAATTATGGAAACTAAGAAAAAACAAAACGGTGGATTCAAAGGAATCGAAGCTGCAGGTTTGGTAATCATCGCCTGCTTTATCATCGCATTGCTCATCTACAAGTTCGTCTTCGGCGACCCGAGCAACTTTATGAACAATGACCCCAACAATCACCCGCTGCCCGGCAACATGCTTGGTACGATCTACAAAGGTGGTGTCGTCGTGCCTGTCATCCAGACACTGCTTCTGACTGTCATCACTCTGAGCATCGAGCGCTATTTCACAATCCGCTCTGCATTCGGCCGCGGCAAACTCGCCAAATTCGTTGCTAACATCAAGGACGCTCTTGCAAACAAAGACATGGCTAAGGCTAAGGAACTCTGCGACAAGCAGCGTGGTTCTGTCGCTAACGTCGTCGGCGCAACACTCCGCAAATATGAGGAAATGGAGAAGAACAGCGAGTTGAGCAAGGAACAGAAGATTATCGCAATCCAAAAGGAACTCGAGGAGGCAACAGCACTCGAATTGCCGATGATGCAGCAGAACTTGCCTATCATCGCAACTATCACCACTCTCGGTACTTTGATGGGATTGCTCGGTACGGTCGTCGGTATGATCCGTTCATTCGCCGCATTGTCAGCAGGTGGTGGTACTGACTCAGTCGCCCTCTCGACCGGTATTTCCGAGGCCTTGATCAATACGGCATTCGGTATCTTGACCGGTGCATTGGCCGTTATTTCTTACAACTATTTCACCAACAAGATTGACAAACTGACATTCAGCCTTGACGAAGTAGGTTTCTCTATCGTAGAGACTTTCAACGCTACTCACTAATCTGACGCGTTCGTTTAATTTCACAATTTAAAAGAACAAATCATTATGGGTAGACCTAAGATAGCCAAAAAGAGCACGTTCATAGATATGACGGCGATGAGTGACGTCACTGTCCTCTTGCTGACATTCTTCATGCTCACATCGACTTTCGTCAAGAAAGAACCGGTGCAGGTCGTCACGCCCGCCTCTGTGTCTGAAATCAAGATACCGGAGACCAACATCCTTCAGATATTGGTTGAACCGTCCGGAAAGATATTCTTGAGCTTGGACAAACAAGAGGATATGATCCAGACATTGCAGAAAGTAGGTGAAGCCTATGGGGTGACTTTCAATGAGACTGAACTCAACGAGTTCAAGAAAGCCCAGACCTTCGGCGTGCCTATCAAGAACATGAAGCAGTTCCTTGCACTGCCTGGAGAGGATCGTGACAGACTCTTGAAAGATTATGGTGTCCCCTGCGACAGCACGGACAACCAGTTTAAGGTGTGGATCAGCAGTGCACGCGCCACTAACCGTGACCTGCGCATAGCAATCAAAGCTGACCAGAATACGCCATACTCAGTGATTAAAAACGTTATGAGCTCGCTTCAGGACTTGAAGGAAAACCGCTACAACCTGATCACTTCGCTCAAAACACGCTCTGATGAGAATTAAAGGAAAGGAACAGATATGGCAGAAATACAAGACACCGGAGGAAAGAATGGGAACAGCAAACAGAAAAAGATGACCGTACGCGTGGACTTCACGCCGATGGTCGATATGAACATGTTGCTTATCACTTTCTTCATGCTCTGTACATCACTGAGCAAACCTCAGACGATGGAGATTAGTATGCCTTCCAATGATAAGAATATCACCGAAGACCAGCAGAACAAGGTCAAAGCCTCGCAGGCAATCACCCTTTTGCTCGCCGGTGACGACAAAATCTATTATTACGAAGGCGAACCTAATTATGAGGATTATACTTCGCTCAAGGAATCTGACTATACCGCAAATGGTATAGAAAAGGTGCTTTTGGCTAAGAATGCGACCGCCGTCAAGGAAGTTGCAGAGCTGAAAGTAAAGAAAGAAAATCTTGAGATAAACGAAGAAGAGTACAAAAAACAGGTGGCTGAAGTCAAAGGAGCCAAGGACACCCCGACCGTCATAATCAAGGCAACGGACGATGCCACTTATAAGAACCTTATCGATGCTCTGGACGAAATGCAGATTTGCAGCATCGGCAAGTATGTGATTGTTGATATTACCGAGGGTGACCAATTCCTGATCGACAACTATCTGTCGAAAGGTGAGTTGTCATCCCAGGCAGCCCAATTCGAGAGTTGAAATGTGTAACCACCTGACTAAAGAAATGAATTATGGCAAATGTTAATTTAGCTTCTAAAGAATGGTGCGACCTCATTTTTAATGATCGCAACAAAAACTACGGTGCGTATGCTATGCGCCGTAGGCTCGGCAGGAGACAAACTGCCGCGTTAATAATTGTGGCTGTAATTGCGGTGGTTGGCTTCTCTGCACCCCGTCTGATAAAGATGGCTATGCCGGAGAAGAAAGAGGTGATGACAGAAGTCACTCAGCTCTCAGCACTCGAAGAACCAGAGGTGAAACAAGAGCAGCAGGAGGTAAAACCAATCGAACCTGTCGCTCCTCCACCGAAGCTCAAGAGTACCATCAAGTTTACCCCGCCGGTGATTAAGAAAGATGAAGAAGTGCCCGATGATGAACAGTTGAAGTCACAAGATGACTTGGCGGAGAGTAAACTTCAGATTTCAATCGCCGATGTAAAGGGTAACGATGAGTTGAACGGTGCCGACATCGCAGATTTGCAGGAGACTATTACTCAGGCTCCCGTGGAAGAAGAGAAACCTTATGTCCATGTAGAGCAGATGCCACAATTCCCCGGTGGGCAGCAGGCATTGTTGCAATTCATTGCCGAGGAGTTGAAATATCCTGTTATCGCTCAGGAAAATGGTATTGAAGGTATGGTCGTCGTGCAGTTTGTCGTCAAGGCAGATGGTAATGTCGGCGATATAAAAGTCGTCCGCTCACTGGATCCCTATTGCGACAAGGAGGCTATCAGGGTTGTGCAAGCATTGCCCCAATGGACTCCCGGTAGGCAAAATGGTCGCAATGTGCCTGTCTACTACACATTGCCTATACGCTTCAAACTCCAATAATCTTTGAGATTGATGAAGAAAAGAAGTATTTTACTTTGTTCCATGCTGGTCTGCACGCTTTTTGCGTGTGGACCACGGAACAATAATAGCGATGGTCAAACACTTTACTCCGGGGAAATAAGTATCGCAGTAGACGAGTCACTCCGCCCGATAATGGAGCGTGAGTTGCAAGTCTATCAGGTCAATTATCCAGAGGCTACTATTAATCCAATCTATTGCAACGAGGTCGAGGCAGTGAACCTGCTGCTGAAGGACAGTGTGCGTCTTGTGATAGCAAACAGGCGTTTGACCGAAGACGAGCTTGCTTCTTTTCATTCGCGTAAATTCTTCCCCGAGTCCATACGTTTGGCCGTAGGCGGGATAGCTTTGATTACGAACAAGGAGAATCCAGATACGGTGATAAGTGTACGCCAGTTCAAAGACATTTTGACCGGCAAGATAACAGAATGGAAGCAGCTTAATGAGTCTTCTAAATTAGGCAAGCTTCAAGTAGTATTTGACAATCCCAATTCCGGGACAATCCGTTATGCGATCGACTCGATTTGTCGGGGCGAAAAACTGACGGGCGAGCTTAAGGCTCTCAAGTTGAATGACCAAGTCATCGACTATGTTGCCAAGACCCCTGAAGCAATCGGGGTCATCGGTGTTGATTGGGTAGGTAATTCCAATGACAGCACCCGTCTCTCTTTCAACGAAGCGGTTAATGTAATGGGTGTCACCCATTCTATTAATCCGAGTGCGGAGAACTGCGTCTGGCCGTATCAGGCATATTTAGCCTTGAGAACGTATCCTTTGACGCATGATATTTTTGTATTAATCAATGATCCCAGAGGCGCTTTGCCGACAGGATTGCTCACTTTCTTGACAAGTGACAAAGGCCAGCGGATAATCCTCAAGTCTGGATTGGTCCCTGCAACCCAGCCTGTCAATATCAGGCCGGTGACCGTAAAAGATGAATAATCAGCAAAACAAGATAAGAACTATGATGATTTCAAAGAAACTGTGCGTCGTATGCTGCTCTTTGTTTCTGTCAGCGACGCTTTGGGCGCAAAAGCCACTTAGTGATGATTTACAGCAACAGGTGAATCAGATAGCCGCTACCATAAAAGATGACCCCGCATCAGCCATGAAGGCTTTTGACGAACTCACCAAAGGGAAGAATAAGAAGAATGTAGCACTGGTAGTAGCGATAGGAAATGCTTTCCTCGATAATGACAAGGTCGATCAAGCCAAGTCTTATGCAACGAAAGCAGGGGAGATGGATAGCAGGAATGCCGGATATTGCATATTGGCCGGAGACATAGCTTTGAAAGAAAAGAAAGTTGGTGAGGCAGGAAGTTCCTATGAGCAGGCTATCATGGCAGACAAAGATAACTTTGAGGCATATCGCAAGTATGCACGTCTTTATCTTGGCGTAAATCCCGAACTCTCAGTAGAGAAGCTGCTTGAGTTCAAGGAGAAGCATCCTGAGGAAGTAAACGTTAATCGTGAGCTCGGCAATGCTTATTATTTGATGAAGCAATATGGCAATGCTAAGACGGCCTACGATGCGTTTATGCAGGTCGGTACTCCCGATGAGCAGGACTATGCACGCTATTCAAACCTGCTTTTCCTGAGCAAAGATTATGCAGAGTCTCTCGAGACCGCTACCAAGGGACTTGCTCTCAACCCCGAAGACCACTTGATGAAGCGTCTCTTGATGTATAACAACTATGAGATGAAGAAATATCCCGAGGGCATAGATGCGGCTGAGAAGTTCTTTGCAGTCGAGGACACTACCAATTTCGTTTATCTCGACTACATGTATTACGGTCGCTTGTTGCTCACTCAGAAGCAAGATTCGCAGGCTCTCGAGCAATATAACAAGGCTTTGGCGCTTGACCCCAACGGCGAGCATCCGGAAATTCAGAAGGAATTGTCAGGCGTTTATGAGGGAATGTTGAATTATCCCGCTGCCATTGATTCATATAAGAAATATCTTGAGCAGGCCAAGAGCGAAGAAGTCACAGACCTGTTCATGCTCGGACGCCTTTATTACATGGCAGCAAGCGCTCCTGAGACCAATGCAAACCCTGCCGACACGACAGCTACAGGCATCAGCACAGTCAAGGCCGGCTATATCGCCGAGGCCGATACGATTTTTGCACAAGTAGCCGAGCGTGTGCCAGACAGCTACCTCGGGTCATTCTGGAGAGCACGTGTTAATTCGTTGGCCGATCCAGAGACTACTCTCGGCCTTGCCAAACCATATTATGAGCAGGCACTTGCTATCCTCGAGGCTAATCCCAATTCTGCCCCTGCCAACATCGTAGAATGTCTGAGATATCTGGGCTATTACTATGTGGTGAAAGAGGAGTATGAATCGTCAATGCCTTACTGGAATAAGGTTTTGGAAATCAGCCCGGATGACGCGGCAGCCAAGCAGGTTATGGAATTCGTGACCAATGCTACCAAGTAAAACCGGATATATCCGCGGCGGACTTGCCTCTGTCATGAGGCAGGTTCGCCGTTTTTTTTGTTATTAAGTATGCCATTCAGTTGTGTCTGGCCCAATTTTACTACCCTATTGCATAAGAGCCCATGCGTGGCCTAATGTTTGAAAATGGACTTTATAATAGATTTTATTCTTAATATCGACCTGCACATGAGCGAGATGGTCCGTGACTATCACACATGGACGTACCTCATACTGTTTCTCATCATCTTTTGTGAGACCGGTCTGGTCGTGACCCCGTTTCTGCCGGGTGATTCCCTGCTGTTTGTAGCCGGCGCGATTGCTGCCCAACCTGATATGCCTATCGAGGTCAATATCCTTGCCCTGCTGCTGTTTGTGGCGGCAGCTGTGGGCGACTTGTGCAACTATATGATAGGCTATACCCTTGGCAAACGGCTCTTCAGCAATCCCGATTCGAAGATATTCAAGCAGGCGTACCTCGATAAGACACACCGTTTCTATGAGAAATATGGCAACAAGACGATTGTCATTGCACGATTCGTGCCTATTGTCCGCACGTTTGCTCCATTTGTGGCCGGCATGGGGCGCATGGGCTATTTCCATTTTATGTTGTACAATCTGATAGGAGGCGCCCTGTGGGTGGCTGCATTCGTCTATTGCGGTTATTTCTTCGGTGACCTGCCCTTTGTGCAGCGCAATCTCAAGCTGCTGATAGTAGCCATAATATTTATTTCCATCCTTCCTGCGGTCGTAGAAATCATAAGGGCGAAAATCAAGTCCCGCAAGGGCAAATAGCACCCGTCGGCCCGGCTCAGCCGTGAATGTGGCGGCCGGGCGGTGTGCCTGCCTCCTATCGGTTGAGGTCCTCAGTGCCGCAGCATTGTGCCGTTGTCTCTGCAAACATCGGCATCGAGTTGGCGTAATCATATTTTTACCCTACCTTTGCACGTAAATCCTCATTGCGAGAGGATTGAATATTGATAAACCGTTTGTTTGACCCGCCTCCTGCGGGTGTTAAGCTATTTTCTGAGCTATATGTCAGTAGAAATAAAGAAGGTCGTCAGCCGCAGTGACTTGCGCAAGTTCATCCGCTTTAATTATCATCTCTACCGCGACAACAACTATTCTGTGCCAGAACTATATCCCGACATGGTAAATACCTTGTCAAAGACCCGTAATCCTGCATTTGAATTCTGTGAGGCCGATTATTTCCTTGCTTACAAAGGTGGCAGGCTCGTCGGGCGCGTGGCTGCAATCATCAACGGTCGGGCGAACGACAGGTGGAATGTCAGGGCCGTGAGATTTGGCTGGATAGATTTCATCGACGACACCGAGGTGTCAGAGGCATTGATTTCGGCTGTCGCCAAGTGGGGCAAGGAGCGTGGCATGACACAAATAACTGGACCGCTCGGCTTCACCGACTTCGACCCCGAGGGGACGCTGGTCGAGGGCTTCGACCAGCTTGGCACGATGTCCACGACTTATAACTATCCTTACTATGCGTCTCATTTCGAGCGTCTCGGTTTCGTAAAAGATGCCGACTGGGTGGAATATAAGGTCTATGTGCCCGATGCCATCCCCGAGAAGCATCTGCGCATCTCTGATGTCGTGAAGCGCAAGTATGGGTTGCAGGTCAGGAAATACAAGTCGGCACGTCGGTTGGTCAATGACTATGGGCAGAAGATTTTCGACCTGATGAACGTCGCCTACAAGGATTTGTATGGCTATTCCGAGCTTACGCCTAAGCAGATAAACCTCTATATCAAGACCTATCTGCCGATACTCGACCTCGACATGGTGACACTGATAACCGAGGCCGACGGCACTCTCGTCGGTGTGGGCATCACCATGCCGTCGCTCTCGCGCGCCCTCCAGAAGGCCAAGGGGCGCCTCTTCCCCTTCGGCTGGTGGCATCTGCTGAGGGCTCTGTTTATGTCAAAACCGCAAATCATAGACTTCCTGCTTGTGGCCATCCGCCCGGATTATCAGGGCAAGGGAGCCAATGCGCTGCTGTTCTCAGATCTCATCCCGGTCTACCAGCGCAAGGGAGTCAAGTTTGCCGAGACCAATCCTGAGCTCGACATGAACCACAAGGTGCAGTCGCAATGGTTTTACTTTGACTATGTGCAGCACAAGCGCCGCCGTTCGTACACGAAGCCTATTGACTGAAAACATTGTATGCTGTTCCATCAGGGTGCAATGCTGTCACTGATGGGGTCGTATGTTTTGCCTGCCGGCATTGTATGTTTTTTGCGGATAGATAAAAATCAAAGGGATGGTCGCCCGACCATCCCTTTGATTTTGTTATGATGTTTATAAGACTTATGCCTTTGCCGTGTTGGTGATGACGCGTTTCTCTTTGATGCGTGCCTTCTTGCCGGTGAGTTTGCGCAGATAGTAGAGTTTTGCACGGCGCACCTTGCCGACCTTGTTTCTCTCTATGCTGTCGATGAATGGCGAATCCATCGGGAATATTCTTTCTACACCGATGCCTTCAGATATTTTGCGCACGGTGAAACGTTTCTTCTCACCATGTCCGCATATCTTTATCACGACGCCACGGTAAGACTGAATTCTCTCTTTGTTGCCTTCTTTAATGCGGTAAGCTACTGTAATCGTGTCGCCTGCCTTGAAATCTTCAAAAGGCTTGGCAGTAGCGAAAGCCTGTTCCGCAACCTTGATTAAGTCCGTTTTCATTATTCTAAGTTGTTTTTAGTCGTTATATCGCAACGTGCCGGCTTTGCCTTTGGACTTGTTGTGGCAGAGGTTGCGTAAAAGTGCTGCAAAGGAAATCATTTTTTACGAACTGGCAAAATCTTTGATTCGTTTTGTCTCCTAACGGATTCATTTTTGCCTATTTATGTCTGCGTCCCGCCGTGCATGGCATTGCCGCCTTGCCAAGTTTGCATGGAATGATTAGTTTTGTAGTCGAAGTCCTAATGCGTTAAACTTATGTCTTTAGCTTTCCGGCAGCTGTTGCCTGCCATTGCGCTCATATTGTCCTTACATTCGTGTGGCGCGCATTATTCCCTTGTCAGAATCGATGGCACGAGCGTGCCGGTGGATTCGGTTTTCGATCCGCTCATCAGCGGCAGGGTGACTGAGATCATCGGTGATTATCAGAGTGACCTCGCCGAGGAGATGTCTCCTGTGCTGGGCACTTCGGCCGCAGTCATGCTGTCTGCCGCTCCGCGTGACTACAATGTACTGGCCAATACGGTGGCCGACATATTGCGTGACGCGGCTTCGGGTATCGACGAAGATGTGGCATTTGCCGTCATCAATGTCGGTGGCTTGCGCTGCGACCTGCCGGCCGGGCCGATAAGTGTCGGGACGGCATTCGAGTTGCTCCCGTTCACCAACACGATGTGTATCGTCACGTTGCATGGTGATGCCGTGCTTGAGCTTTTCGGGCAAATAGCCCTCATGGGCGGCGAAGGGGTGAGTGAGGATGTCAATCTGACTGTCACGGCCGACGGCCGGCTGCTCGATGCGCGGATTGACGGTGTGCCTGTCGATGGTGATGCAGACTATCGTGTCGCCACAATCGACTTCGTGGCCGAGGGCAATGACGGCATGACCGCCTTCAAAAAGGCTTCAGGGCAGTTTTATCCCGATGATTGCCTGTTCAGGGACATATTCATCCGCCATGTCCGCAGACTGGCTTCGCACGGACAGGCGTTGCAACCGAAGACGGATCGCCGCATCTTTGTCAAGTGAGCGGCATGTCGCCGGATAATTAATTGAATATTAATGACCATGACCCAGTTTGTTACCAGATTTTTTTTGCCGGCATTATTGGCTTCGGCAACTTATGCGACGGCAATAGCACAGGATGTCACGCTGACAATCCTGCACACCAACGACACGCACAGCCGTATCATGCCCCTCGAAGACACCGACCCTGAGCATCCCGACATGGGAGGTGTGGCACGTCGTGAGGCATATTTTGAGCAGGTGCGCGCCGAGGAGCCAAACGTATTGGTGTTTGACAGCGGAGATTTTTCGCAGGGCACACCATTTTACTCGGTGTTCAAGGGCGAGGCAGAAGTGGAGTTGATGAACGAATTGCACTATGATGCGGCTACTATCGGCAATCATGAGTTTGATTACGGTTTGGACAATCTCAGTGAACTGGTGGATGAAGCCGATTTCCCCATCGTGAGTACAAACTATGACTTCACCCGCACTCCGCTCAAGGGCAAGGTCAAGCGTTATCTGATATTGCGCCGTGGAGGTCTGAGGATAGGTGTCATCGGCCTCGGGGCTCGTCCCGAGGGTCTTGTACAAGCCAAGAATTATGAAGGGATGCAGTTTGTCGAGCCCTATGAGATAGCAGAAAAGACGGCTCATTATCTGAAGCATCGCCGTCGTTGCGACATTGTGGTCTGCCTGTCGCACCTCGGGATGGACTGCAGCGCGGTGTCTCCCTATTGCGACCGTCAGCTGGTAGCACGCACGAGCAGCATAGACGTGGTCCTCGGTGGTCATTCCCATACCTATATGAGGCAACCGGAATATATATACAATGCCGCGGGACGTGCCGTCCCGGTCATGCAAAATGGTAAGAACGGCGTATATGTGGGACGTTTTGATTTGAAATTTGAGAAGAAATGAATCTTAGTGCCATATCGCAGCGCATCGCGCTGTCCGTGTTTGTGATGTTTGTCTGCACGGCATTTGTGCAGGCACAAATCAGTGATGTCACTCCTGTCGACTATCAGCGTGCTTTGCACTGGGCGGATTCGACAATGCGCAAGATGGACGGCAGGCAGCGTGCTGCCCAGCTGTTTATGGTCAATGTGGCTTCGCAGCAGAATGCCGCCAACCGCAAGGCTGTGCATGATTACATTGCCGATATGGGCCTGGGCGGAATATACTTCTCCAAAGGGACTCTCGAAGAGCATGTCGCGATGAACAACCTTGTAGTCCGGCTCGCCGAAGTCCCTGCCATGATCGGTTTCGACGGCGAATGGGGACTCGCCATGCGCATCAAGTCGATACCGTCGTTCCCGCACAATGACATACTCGGCTGCATCTCTGATGACAGTCTGATTACTGAAATGGGGCGGATGATAGGGCGGCAATGCAGGATGATAGGTGTGGACATCGATTTTGCTCCCGTCGCAGACATCAATACCAATCCCGATAATCCGGTCATCGGCTGGCGTTCGTTTGGCGAGGATCGCAACAATGTCAGCCGCAAGGCGATAGCTTTTGCCACAGGGCTCGAGCAGGCCGGTGTCCTGTCGGTGTCCAAGCATTTCCCGGGTCATGGCGACACGTCGCAGGACTCGCACAAATTGTTGCCGACAGTGGGCCATTCACGTGCGAGGCTTGACAGCATCGAGCTCTATCCTTTCGAGGAAATAGCCCGGGCAGGCTTGCACGGGATGATGGTGGGACATCTTTATGTGCCGGCCATCGAGCCTGTCAAGGGGTTGCCTTCGTCGCTCTCGCCTGCTGTGCATGATGTCTTGCGTGATGACATTGGTTTCAAAGGCCTCGTATTCACCGATGCTTTGGCCATGAAGGGGGTGGCAGGTTACGAAAACGTATGCCTCAAGGCTATAGAGGCCGGCAATGATGTAGTACTTTCACCCGTGCCTGTCAAACCTCAACTCGATGCCGTCGTCCATGCCGCCAGACATGACCGGCGGCTGGCAGCCTCGATTGACGAAAGATGCCGCCGCATCCTTGCCTTCAAGTACCTGCTCGGCGTGCATGAGAAACGTGCCATAGATGCCGATGGACTTTATGACTGTATCGTTGACGATGATATGCATGACCTCATCCGTCGTCTTTATTGCTCTGCAGTGACTGTTGTCAGCGACTGCTACTCGCGGCTTCCGGTCATGCGGCATGGTCAGCGTGTGGCCGTAGTGTCTTTCGGTTCACCTGCCGAAGGTTTTTGTTCTGATATGAAGCAATATGCGGAGGCCGATTGTCTCACATTCTCTTCGCTTGCGGCGTTTGAGGCTGCGTCTGATACTCTGAGCCGTTATGCCACCGTGTTGCTGCCTGTCACGTCAGCGACGCCTGACTGGGCCTTAAAGGCTGCCGGGATGGTGCCGCGTGCATCGCGCGTATTTGTCTTTTTTGTCTCGCGGAAAGACGTGAGGCATTGGTCAGCATTGTCACCGGCATCATCGGCCATGGTGATGGCCAATGCCGCACATGACTATCTGCAGAGACATGTGGCACGTGTCATCTGTGGCCTGCGGCCGGCAGACGGGAGGCTCTCGATGACTATACCCGGTGTGGCAAATGCCGGTGCGGGGATTACTTTTGCTGCCGACACCGTGACCGTGCAGGCCAGTCCCGAGGCTGTAGGAATGAATCCTGATGTGCTGTCTGAGATAGACGAGATTGCCTTAGAAGGCATCCGTCAGAAAGCATATCCGGGCTGCCAGATACTTGTCATCCGTGACGGTGTCGCTGTCTATGACAAATGTTTTGGCCAGCATGAATACGGTGACAGCCGCCTTGTCAGAAATGACGATGTCTATGACGTCGCCTCGATGACCAAGACTTCTGCTACACTGCTTGCCGTCATGAAGCTGTATGACCAGCATCGTCTGCGCCTGTCTGACAGGGTGGGTGACATATTGCCGTGGCTGAAAGGGACGGATAAGGAGGACATCACAATAGCCGACCTCCTCTATCATGAATCGGGATTGAAGCCCTCGCTGCCTTTCTTTGCGGCAGCTCTGGACAGTGCTACATTTGAGCCACCCTTCTTCAAGTATGGCAAGGATGAGCATCATGACCGTTATATAGGTTCGAAGACGTATGTTCCGTCAGATTTCGGTTATGACGGTGCTTATCTTGGCATGCATTACAATACCGACTATCATTGGCAGGTGTCCGACAATATGTTTGTCAATGATGCCTATCATGAGCGTGCGCTCGGCATGATAGCCGCCTCACCGCTCGGCAAACACCGTTATTCCTACAGTTGCGTGGGCTTCATTATCCTCAAGGAAATAGTCGAGACGCTCACCGGTGAGGGCATGGACACCTATCTTGACCGCCTGTTTTATCATCCCATGGGGCTGCGCCACACATTCTTCAATCCTCTGAAGCATTGCCGCATTGAGGGGATAGTACCGACCGTGACAGATGACTTCTTGCATCGTGGCCGGCTGCAAGGATATGTGCATGACGATTCGGCGGCATTCTTCGGCGGGGTGTCAGGCAATGCCGGCCTTTTCTCTAATGCCCATGACCTCGGCCATATTTACCAGATGCTGCTGTCTGACGGATTTATTGACGGTCATGTATATATTTCGCCGTCCACTTGCCGCTTGTTTACCACATCAAAGTCTCGGATAAGCCGTCGCGGGTTGGGGTTTGACCGCTCCTATGAGGGGGATAACCGCAGGAGTCCCTGTTCTCCGCTTACTCCGGGCGGGGTGTACGGTCACACAGGTTTTACCGGCACGTGCGTATGGGTCGATCCGTCCAATGACTTGATTTATATCTTCCTCAGCAACAGGGTTTATCCGGATGGCACTACCAACAAGCTTGCCGGTCTCGGCATACGGAGCAGGATACAGGACACTATCTACCGTTCGCTCGGTGTTGGGACACGATGACTTGCGCGACACGTTGTCCAAAGCGGCGTGATGTGAAATTTTCGTTGAAAGTCCGCCGGGCATTGGCGGACATGCGTCTGCGCAGGCCGGCATCATCGCGCAGTCTGTCGAGGCAAGCGATGAGTGTGCGGGCATCTTTGTCAATGACAAATCCGTCGTAGCCGTCGGTCACAT
>DWUP01000141.1 GCA_020012075.1 Candidatus Avibacteroides avistercoris | reverse complement strand
GGGCAATGCCCCGCCACTCCTTTTCGGTATGGGATGGACTATCTGTTTTTACTTCTTGATAATCCTGTGTGTGGTCGTGCTGTCTGCTGTCCTTACGCGTGCTATGTAGAGTCCGCCGTTCAGGTCGCTGACATTGAGTGTCACTGTGGAGCCGCTGCCTGCTGCTGTCATTTGCAGTGTGCCATCTGCGTTGTAGAGTTCTACTGCTTCAATTGGTGATGCTGCTTCGATGGTCACGAAGTCGGCGGCCGGGCTCGGGTAGACTTTCACTCCGCTGTCGCCGGTCGTGGTGTCAAGGCCGGAGAATGCTGACACGATGACGGTGTAGGTGCCGGTGATGGGGAGGTAGGCATTATTGACTTGGTAGCCTATGCTGCCCGTGTAGGTGCCCGGCTCAAGCATCAGTTCGCCGCTCATCTCGACATCGACTGTCTCGCCTGCACCGATTTCGGCATAGCCGTAGGCATAGTTGGTCATGTTCATCACATTGTTGAGCCTGAAGCGGAGGTTGCCTGAGAAGTATTCGCCATTGTTTCTCACCCTGACGTTGAACTTCGATGTAAATCCGTTGCCCGACTGGATGTTGAGCGTCGTGCTGCCGTCATCGAATGGCATGAGCTCGAGGTTGGGGTTGCTGTTTGAGGCCTCGACGTTGATTGTCGCGCTCACATCTCCCAATGCTCTGAGTGAGGGATCCTCGATATTGACATTCGCGTCATAGACGGGATATACCGTGTATTGCCCGGGTTGGAGTGTGATTGTGGCATTGACTGTCACTTCGATTTCATCGCCGTTGCGCATGAAGCCTACGACGTTCAGCCCGTTGAGTTGCTGGTTTGAAGTGTTGTCTGAATCCATTATCACTACTCCGAGATAGGAGTAATAGGCGTCTCCTTGGTTTTGGAATTTCACTTTGAATTGTGAATTCCTGTTCTGGTATACATGTTCCGGGACTTCGAGGTCACTGGCTGTGAGGTTTGCCGCGCCCAATGAATTGTAAGTGATGCCGCTCGATGTGACATTGACTATGAATTCGGCGGGTGCTGCATAGAAGCTGTTCATCAGGTGCCATCCTTCACTGATTCTTGACGTTTCCATGTAGCCGAGTCTGAGCCTGTAGGTGCCGTCTGCCACCGACGTCGGAATGTTGAATGACAGTGTGATGCCTCCGCGCATGTAGCCGGGCTCGAGGCTGCCGATCATGGTGCGTGTCAGTTCGGTGACTGTTTCTCCGTTTTCGTTGAGAAGCAGTGCACCGACAAATCCTGTGAATGAATAGCCTCCGGAGGTCATTGCTCCGAATGTCAGTGTCGCGTTTTCGGTGCGTCCTGTCGAAGTCTTGTTAATCATCAGGCCTTCGCTCTTGTCTTGCACGCTATAGTCGCTGTAGACGATGCACAGTTCGGTGGGGGCCTTTTCGTCGTTTTCTCCTGCGGGTACCAGATTGACGAGTATGCTTTGGATGTGGTCATATCCGCGTGTGTTGCCTCCGATGCCTTGTGTACGCGGGTTGAGCGATGTCAGGCGGAAGTAGCCGTCGCTGATGCCTCCCCAGCCCCAGTTGAAGTGGTACATTCCTGCTCCGTCATATCCGTCACACACGAAAGCATGTCCGCCGTCGCCCGAGCCTGTGTGATAGACGGGACGGTTGAGTGCCAGCTCGCCTTGGATGGCAGCATGCCAGTCGGCCAGCGAAGTGTTGCAACGATTGATGATGCGGAGTGATTCGCTGTAGCCGAAGTTCTGTGTCAGACCTCTATAGAGGTTGTAGTCATTCGTGCCTGAGGCATCAGTGCCATAGTTCATCCTTGCAGCCGCACCGACGTTGAATAGGAGCTTTGCGACTTCTGCCTGCTGCTCTGCCGTGCCGGGGGTGGTGTCATAGTTGGGCAGCATTTTGTCGTAGTCGAATGTCACGTTGTCAAAATTTGCCCTGACATTGATGTTGTATGGCGCATCAGTGGTGTAATTTACCGAGCCCTCCGGTTGTGTCGGGTAGCGGTTGTAGTATATTATTTGTCCGATGGCGGTAGCTACGCATCCCACGTATGTGCTGCGGCCGTTGTAGGTCGGGCATTGTGCGTTGTAGGGTGCATCTTGATTCCACTTGGTGTCACGCAGGAGGGGATAGATGACGTTGGTGTATTGGTCTGCCTGGTCTGTTAGTTCGCCTACGACCATTCCTCTGGCCGGAGTCTGGCTGCGTAAATCTGCTATTTCACTGTCATAGAACTCGAGCCATGACAACATGTTGGCCGGGATGTTGTCTGTATCGACTCTGCCGTCCAATGTGTAGCCAAGGATTGTTTCGGCTTCGTCGTCACCGGCCACGATGACATAGCCATTGTCGCCTCCGGCGTTGATTACATAGTAGGTGGGGTCGGTGTTTTTGGACTTGGTCTTGAGGACGGATGACGAGTTGTCGTCATTGCTGTCGTAGACGATTTCAAAGTTAAGGCCGGCTGCATCGGCTGCCCTGCCTGCGGTGTTCAGCTTTGACATATAGAAGTCTTTGGCTATTTCAAGCGCGGCATTGCCGTCGATTGGGTTGGCCATTATGCCGTTGCCGGCACTGCAGACTGTCAAAGCCAATGACATTAACAGATACTTCTTCATTTCTTCCATTTGATAATTATACGTAGTTTTAATTTTTCAACTTTACTTTCTTGACCACTTGTTTGGACTCGTTATTGAATCTGTCGATGGCGGTGATGACGTAGTATTGTTTACGTTTGCCTTCTGTTGGCAGTATTTTTGTATATCTATCAGCCGTAATCGACACAATGGCAGAAGATTGGCCTAAATTAATGTCTTTTTTCCTATCGAAGCGGTATACGCAGAATTTTGTGGGTTCCTTAAAACAATCTTTAACTTTTCTTGTATTCCAAAACAGCATCATGCCGTCTGAAGTGTCAGCCACTTTGACACTGCGGACTTTTTTGGGCCTTTGTCCCTCGAATCTCTTTGCCACGTGCGGCAGGGCGGGTGTGGCGTTGTAGGAGGTGTAGAGGACTTTGGCATAATTGCCTGTGTTGGCCATCACTTGTTTCACTGGATACAGGCAATAGCCGTCGATGTCATGGTCGGCCCGCAGACTGTCGAGTTTCATGCGTTGCTGGTTTTCGCCTTTTACGCTGCGTGCCACGTCTTGTCCGATATAGAGCAGGCAGTGGTCATTGACATTGTCGCTCCACCAGCGCAGCAGCTCATTGTAGTCGGCTGCCGGATGTCCCACTTCCCAATAGAGTTGCGGTGCGACGTAGTCTATCCATCCTTCGTCGATCCAGAGCAGCACGTCGGCATAGAGGTCGTCGTAGTTCTGTAGGCCTTTGGTGCGGCTGCCGCGCGGGTCACTTCCTATGTTGCGGTAGATGCCGAAAGGTGATATGCCAAACTGTACCCATGGTGCAGCAGAGTCGATGGTGTCGCGGATTTGTTTTATCAGTTTGTTTACGTTGTCACGGCGCCATTCGCCGATGTCTTTGAAGCCGCGCGACCGGGCTGTGAAGTCGTAGAGGTCCGGCAAAGTCTCGCCGGCTTTGGGGTAGGGATAGAAATAGTCATCCATGTGTATGGCGTCGATGTCATAGTGTGTGGCGATGTCTTTGATTATGCGGCAGATGAATTCGCGTGATTCCTTGAGGGCTGGGTTGAAGAATGTCTGGCCGCCATATTCGATGAACATCTCTGGATGCCTGTTGTACAGGTGTCGTGCGTCGAGTGCTGTGGCTGCGCTTGTCTTTACCCGATAGGGGTTGATCCATGCGTGGAACTCGATGCATCGTTTGTGACATTCGTCAATCATGAATTCTGTCGGGTCCCATCCCGGGTCCTGTCCTTGCCGGCCGGTGATGAAGCGGCTCCATGGCTCGAAGCGTGAGCGATACCATGCGTCGGCTTCGGGACGCACTTGGAACAGCACGGCATTGATGCCCAGTTCCTGCATACGGTCGAGTTGTCCGATGAGTTTGGATTTCATTTCCTTTTCGCTCAGACCGGTGTATTCCCCGGTCACTGTGGGCATCCATACGCCTCTGAACTCTCGTTTCGGTGGCAACTGTGCTGCCATGCAGCAGATGAATGCGAGCATGGCAATGGTGGTCAGCAATCTTTTCATTTCTTGTTGTTATGCTGGTTGTTAAGGTGTTGTTTGAGATATTTGCCGGTGTAAGATGCTTGGCATTGGCAAACGTCTTCCGGTCTGCCTGTGGCGACTACATATCCTCCGGCTTCACCGCCTTCCGGTCCGAGGTCTATTATGTGGTCTGCGCATTTGATGATTTCCATGTTATGCTCGATGATGACTATCGTGTGCCCTTTGTCGATGAGCGAATCGAAGATGTCCACCAGTTTTCTGATGTCATGGAAGTGCAGGCCGGTGGTCGGCTCGTCGAATATGAACATCGTGGGTTTCATCGTTTCCATCCCGAGGAAATATGCCAGTTTGACCCTTTGGCTTTCGCCGCCCGAGAGTGTGGACGACGGTTGTCCGAGTTTGACGTAGCCCAATCCTACATCCTGCAGGAGTTTGAGTCTCTTGGCTATCTTGTTTTGTTTGTTGCGTTTGAAGAATGTGAAGGCATCATTGACTGTCATTTCGAGTATGTCGTATATGCTCTTGCCGTCATATTGCACTTCGAGCACGTCGGGCTTGAAGCGTCTGCCGTGGCAGCTTTCGCATTCGAGGACGATGTCGGCCATGAATTGCATTTCGATAGTGACTGTCCCTTCGCCTTTACATTCCTCGCATCGTCCGCCTGCGGTGTTGAATGAGAATGTCGATGCTGTATAGCCCATCTGCTTGGATAGTTGTTGGTCGGCGAACAGCTTGCGGATTTCGTCGTATGCTTTGATGTAGGTCACGGGATTGGACCTCGACGATCTGCCGATGGGATTCTGGTCTACATATTCCACTGCATCGATGGCGTCGATGTCGCCTTCGAGCCTGTCAAACTCGCCCGGCATGCGGTCGCTCTGTATGTCGAGTTCGCGTGTGAGTGCGGGATAGAGTATGTTTTTCACCAATGTGCTTTTGCCAGATCCGCTTACGCCGGTGATGACGGTCATGACGTTGAGCGGGATAGTGACTGTGATGTCTTTCAGGTTGTTCTCGCGTGCTCCGGCGACGGTTATTGATCTGTTCCACACGCGGCGTCCGTGTGCCGGGCTGATGCGTTCGCGTCCGAGCAGATAGTCTGCCGTGTGGCTGTCTTTGGCATTGTCCATGTCTTTCATGGTGCCTGCGAAGACCACTTCCCCGCCTTCGCTGCCTGCGTCCCGTCCTATGTCAATGATGTAGTCTGCTTCGCGGATGATGTCTTCGTCGTGTTCTACGACCAGCACCGTGTTGCCGATGTCGCACAGTTCCTTTAGTATGCGCACGAGTTTCTCTGTGTCTTTTGAGTGGAGTCCTATGCTCGGTTCGTCAAGCACATATAGCGATCCGACCAGACTGCTGCCTATCGACTTTATGAGGTTTATGCGCTGGCTTTCGCCTCCCGAGAGCGAGTTGGCCAGTCGGTCGAGTGTGAGATAGCCCAGCCCGATGCCTTCCATCAAGTCAAGACGCCGGTTTATTTCGGCGAGGAGGCGTTTGCCTATGGCTTGTTCTGTTTCGGTCAATTGCAGTGCGGAGAAGAATTTACGGATGTCGCTGATGGGCATTGTCGCCACTTGTGATATGTTTTTGCCTCCTATCCTGACATATCCGGCTTCTTTGCGCAGTCGTGTCCCGCCGCACACGGGGCATGTGGTCTTGCCGCGGTAGCGTGACAGCATCACGCGGTATTGGACTTTGTACAGGTTGCTTTCGACCATGTTGAAGAAGCTGTTGATGCCGTACGGGCTGTCCCACAGCATGGCTTTTTGCTCTTCGGTCAGGGAATAATAGGGTGCGAAGACCGGGAATCCTTTGTCAGAGACCGATTGGATGAACAGGGTCTTCCATTCGCCTGTCTTGTCTCCCCTCCAGCAGGCTACTGCGCCATCATATACGCTCAGTGCCGTGTTGGGGATGACCAGCCGTCGGTCGATGCCGAGCACTTTGCCGAATCCGTCACATTCGGGGCAGGCTCCGTAGGGTGAATTGAAGTTGAACAGTTGGTCGTTGGGCTCTTCAAATTTTTCGCCTCCGCTGTCGAATATGTTTGAGAAGTCGTGGACTTCAGTCCCGCTGCCGGTGTAAAACAGCAGCCGGCACCGTCCTCTGCCCTCGTCGAATGCCGTGATGATCGAGTCATAGAAGCGGCTGATCGAATCATTGTCGGCCGCTGCCGTGGCGCGGTCGATGACCAGCCATATCTCACCTCCGGGGAGGTCGGCGTTGATGTCAGATATGTTGCATATCTTGCCGTCGGCAAAGACACGGCTGTAACCCTCGGTGACGCAGGCATCGAGTTGCTCTCTGACAGTCCTGTTGCCTTCGGGTGTGACGCGTGCCATTATGAGGAAGCGCGTGCGGTCGTCATGGCCGGTGATGCACTTGATGACGTCCTCGACGGTGTCGCGCTTGACTTCTTCGCCCGTGACGGGCGAATATACTTTGCCTATCCGTGCATAGAGCATGCTCAGATAGTCATAGATTTCTGTCGCCGTCCCGACTGTCGAGCGTGGATTGGTAGTATTGACTTTTTGTTCGATGGCGATGGCCGGGGGGATGCCGTCTACCCGGTCGCAGTTGGGCTTCTTCATTTGCCCGAGGAATTGCCTCGAATATGCTGACAGGCTCTCCATGTAGCGCCGTTGTCCTTCGGCGTAGAGCAGGTCGAAAGCCAATGACGACTTGCCTGATCCCGAGACCCCTGTGACGGCGATGAAGCGGTCGCGGGGTATGTCGAGGTCGATGTCCTTGAGATTATTGACCCTTGCTCCTCTGATTTCTATGTAGTCGTTGTTTCCCATCTGTGTGACAGTCTGTTGTGCTGCATTGGCGCATGTCGGCAGCGCGGCTGTGCCGTGTGCCGCCGGATGTTTCGCACGCTGCTGCATTAACAAGGCCGCAAGTTAGTCATTTATTTGCAAACGACAGCAGGTGCCGTGGTGATAGGTCGTGCGGGTGTGTCCCGGCGGCCGCCTGCCGGCATACGATGTTTTGCCTCGTGGGGTCGTATGCTGCCGGGCATGGGGTTCTATGTTTTTGCCCTTGGGGTCTGATGCCGTGGGGTGCGGGGCCGTATGCCGCTGCGCCGTGGCATAAAAAATTGTGGCAGGAGGGCTGTTGCCC
>DWUP01000140.1 GCA_020012075.1 Candidatus Avibacteroides avistercoris | reverse complement strand
AGGGGAAAGGGAAACTATCCTCCACCCGATGCTTCACTCGCGCGGGGGCGGGTGATTATTACTCTTTCCCCCACTCTCATAATCATAGACATAATCATAATCATCTTCATATACATATTCATATACATTATCATATAAGCCCGCGTTTGCCCGTGATTTTGCAAGTATATACACAATATACATGATTTATGCAGGGAGCGGGGTAATAATATGCAGAGACTGCGGGACGGCACACGCGACGGCATACTACCATAGACATAAAAAGGCGGTATGCCACCGTCGGTGGCATACGCCCCCGCCGCGACAGCACCTGATGACACGGCCGCTTCGCCGAATGTACTGTAAATCAAATCCATCGCCTCACCTTTCCATATTATGTTTTTTTATCCTATATTTGTTCCTTAAAAACTGTTCCGCTAACACGGTATCACATTTAATTCAAAGATTATGAAAGACTTCCTCAAATCTGTTCTTGCCACGGTGACAGGCATCATCATCGCATCGGGCATCCTGTTTGTGTTCGGCATGGGAATCATAGCAAGCATAGCGTCTATGGGCGAGACCGAGACCACAGTCGATGACAACACCGTCTTCTGCCTCAACCTCGACGGCCCTATAACCGACAGAGCCACGGACAACCCACTGTCACTGCTCGGCTCTGATGACATAGAGGAAACCTACGGGCTGGACAACATAACCGATGCCATCAAAAAAGCCGCCAAGGAGGAAAAGATAAAAGGCATCTATCTCACCATAGGCAACATGGCGGCGACACCCGCCACGCTCGAGGAAATCCGTGACGCCCTCGAAGAATTCAAAGCCACCGGCAAATTCATCATATCCTATGCGGACAACTACTCACAGGGCGGATACTACCTTGCAAGCGTCTCCGACGAGGTGTTCCTCAACCCGCAAGGGACAATCACATGGACGGGCATGTCATCGCAATTCGTCTCCTACAAACGACTGCTGGACAAAGTCGGGGTCAAGATGCAGATATTCAAAGTCGGGACCTACAAGTCGGCCGTCGAGCCTTTCACCACCGAAAAGATGAGCGATGCCAACCGCGAACAGGTCAAGGCATTCACTTCGTCAATCTGGGAAACATTCATAAACGACATATCAAAGTCACGCGACATGACCCCCGAGACACTCAACGCGTGTGCCGACAGAGGCATAATGTTTGAAAAGGCCGAGTCATTCGTCGATTGCGGATTCGTGGATTCCCTCGCCTACCGCACTGACATGACCGGCTATCTGAAAACAAAGGTAGGCATTGACGCCGATGACGACCTCAACACCCTGTCGCTCGCAGGCGTCACAGGCATCAACGCCAACGTGCCAAAAGACAAAAGCGGCAACATCGTGGCGGTCTATTATGCCGACGGCGACATCGACGACACCAAGGGCAAAGACCGCATAGGCGCACTCCGCGTCATCAGCGACCTCGAAGCATTGCAAAACGACAAAGACGTGAAAGCCGTCGTCCTGCGGGTCAATTCGCCGGGCGGCAGCGCCTTCGGCTCGGAACAAATATGGAAACAGGTCCGCGACCTCAAGGCCGAAAAACCGGTGGTCGTGTCGATGGGCGGATATGCGGCATCGGGAGGATACTACATATCATGCAACGCCGACTACATCTACGCCCAGCCGACGACACTCACCGGCTCGATAGGCATCTTCGGCATGGTCCCCGACGGCAGCGGGCTGCTTGACAAGGTCGGTATCTCGTCAGAGACCATCAGCACAAACAAGTTTGGCGGCATGATGTCTTTTGACAGGGCAATGACAGAAGAAGAAAAAGCACTGATGCAACGGAGCGTGAACGACGGCTACGACCTGTTCGTGGCACGATGCGCCGACGGACGCAAGATGCTGCCGGACGACATAAAGAAAGTGGCGGAAGGACGTGTATGGACAGGCGCGATGGCAAAACAACTCGGCCTCGTCGATGACCTCGGAGGACTCGACGATGCCATAGCCAAGGCAAAAGAACTGGCTGAGGTCGAGGACTGCACCATCATCACCTACCCGGCCAAGCCGTCGATGCTCGACGAGATACTCAGCTCTTTGCCTAAGGGCTACGTCAAGACGTTCACACCCGACGGCGCGGCACAAGTCATCGATGGACTGCGCTGGCTCACCGAACTCGACAATATCAACCCACTGCAAGCAAGAATGCCATATTGGGTGGAAATCAACTGACGCGAGACTGCTGCGACAATGGGACGACCGAAAGTCAAAATCTACTATCTGCTGATGCCGCTCGCCATGCTCTATGGCATGGTGGTCTTCATACGCAACAAGTTGTTTGACTGGCGGGTACTGAAGTCGCAGTCATTCCCCCTGCCCGTCATCTGCATCGGCAACCTCGCCGTCGGCGGGACAGGCAAGACACCACACACCGAATATGTCGCACGGCTGCTCAAGGACAGGGTGCGCACCGCCGTGCTGAGCCGTGGCTACGGGCGCAGGACACGCGGCTTCGCCTTGGTCGGCAAATATTCAGACCCTGACGGCACGGGCGACGAGCCGCAGCAAATCAAGTACAAGTTCGGCGACGACATCATCGTGGCCGTGGACGAGAGCCGCCGTGACGGCATTGCCCGCCTGCTGGCAGCCGAGGACAAGCCCGGGGCAATAATCCTCGACGATGCCATGCAGCACCGCTATGTCAAGCCCGGCCTGACCATCATGCTGACCTCCTACGACCGTCCGTTCACCGACGACACACTGCTGCCGGCCGGCAGGCTCAGGGAAAACCCGGGCGAGAAGCACCGCGCAGACATAATAATAGTGACCAAGTGCCCCGACGGGCTCACACCCATCGACTACCGCATCATGCGCAACAAGATCAAGCCCTACCCCTACCAGCGGCTGTTCTTCACCACATTCGCCTACGGCGACCTGAGGCGAGTCGATGACGACGCACGGCTGCCGTTGGCGGCCATAGGGCGCGACTGCCCGATACTG
>DWUP01000139.1 GCA_020012075.1 Candidatus Avibacteroides avistercoris | reverse complement strand
GGGCATAGAAATCTTGCGGCGGACAGCGGGGAAATGTCATCCCCGGCTGCCCGCCGCAATCATTGTGTCGCGCCGCGATGTCAGAGGCGCACTTTCTGTGTCACTGTCTCGCGGTCGGTCACGACCTTTATTATATACAGCCCGCTGCGCCCGAAGTCCACAATACAACTGCCGTCGCCCTTGCCGGCAGCCTCGACAGTGCCGTTGAGAGCGTAGATATAGTATGTGAAGTCTCTGCCTGCCCCGATCGAGATGCGCCCGTCGGTGGCACTGATGGCTATGTCGGCTAAGTTGTGGCTGTCGATGCCGCTTGTGAAGCTGAACGGCTGGTCCTTTTTATCCCCCCAGATATAATCGACCAGCTGGGGATAGTCGATGTAGGGGTTGCGGTTGCCTTGCTCACGATAGACGGCATTGTTGCGGTCAATCTCCTTCTGGTCCACCGGGTCGTAGTGATGCCACTCGAGCAGCATATTGAGAGCCCAGTCGGCATAGCACGGATAGGAGTTGTGGGCGAGCATGTCACTGTCAAACGATGAGAAGCGGTCCTCGTAGGCCGTGGCCATGTAGAAGTAGGTGCGGGCGAAGTCGCCTTTGTAGGCACTGTCAGGCTCCCAGACTGTCCCTGAATAGCCCGGGTAGGTCGATTTGCCGAGACGTCCATGGGCTTTGTCGTTGATTCTTTTTCCTCCCTCACATTCGCCGAAGGGGTAATTGCCGCGCTGGTTGTTGATATATCCGTCGGTCGGGTAGAGGTGGAAGAGGTCGGTGTACATGGGGGATTGCTTGTCAAACCAGCTCTTAGGGAACGAATGCTCGCGGTTGTAGCAGTCGCCCGGCCCTCTGTAATCGCCGCACTGGTCATTGCCGAAGTGGAAGACATAGTCGGAATACATGTCCCACACCGTGCCGTCTTCGCGTGCGTCGGTGTTGCGGAAGGCTGTCCACAGCTCATTGTAGGACAACTGGTCGTGGTCGCTGATGATGTAGTAGAGTTCTGTCTTCAGTTCCCTCTCACAGTATCCCTCGATGCCGTCATAGTATCCGTCCGGTGCTTGCGCTGCCGCTGCCACTGACACGGTGAGTGCACAGATGATTGTCAATGTCTTGTTTGTCATGATGTCTATGTTTGGATTGGTCTATTTGATTGTCGTGCGTGAATATGCCGGTGCTGCGATGTCGCAGAAGTCACCCTTGAGGTATTTATGGTAGCCTGTTATGGCCACCATCGCCGCATTGTCGGTCGTGTAACTGAATTTGGGAATGTATATTTCCCACCCATATTTGTCCGAGTAGTCCCTGAATGCGTCGCGCAATCCCGTATTGGCCGAGACTCCTCCGGCGACTGCCACTTGTCTTATCTTCAGGTCTTTTGCGGCTTTGAGCAGTTTGGACATGAGGATGTCCACTATTGTCTTTTCGAGCGAGGCGGCGAGGTCGGCTTTGTTTTTCTCGATGAAATCGGGGTCGTCGGCCACCCATTTGCGCAGTGAGTAGAGGAATGAAGTCTTCAGCCCGCTGAAGCTGTAGTCATAGCCCGGGATGTGCGGCTTGGCGAACTGGAAGCGTGTGGCATCGCCTTGTCTTGCCAGCTTGTCGATGATCGGGCCGCCGGGGTAGCCGAGTCCCATGACTTTGGAGCATTTGTCGATTGCTTCGCCCGCGGCATCGTCTATCGTCTGTCCGATGACCTCCATGTCGTCGAAGTCTTTTACAACGATAATCTGCGAATTGCCGCCCGAGACGAGCAGGCAGAGGAATGGGAATGTGGGCTGCCGTCGCTCTTCGTCGTCCTTGATGAAGTGGGCCAGCACGTGTGCCTGCAGGTGATTGACATCGATCGTCGGGATGCCGAGAGACAAAGCAAGCCCCTTGGCAAACGAAACCCCGACGAGCAGTGACCCCATCAGTCCCGGCCCGCGGGTGAAGGCTACTGCACTGAGGTCATGACGGTCGATGCCTGCGCGCTTGATGGCTTCGCTGACGACAGGGACGATATTCTGCTGATGTGCGCGTGATGCGAGTTCCGGCACCACGCCGCCGTAGGCTTCGTGTACTGACTGGCTGGCCACGACGTTGGACAACAGCACCCCGTCGCGTATTACGGCTGCCGAAGTGTCGTCGCACGAAGACTCTATTCCTAAGATTATGTCGTTCATTTTCTTGTGATGATTCTACTCTAAGGCTGGCAAATTTAGTGCTTTTTCGCTTAGATTGTGCCTTGTTTGTCCCGGCACGGGGCATTATGTCCTGCCGCACCGGCCTCAGGCGTGCCTGATGCGGTGTGCCGGAGTACTGTTAATAATGCTCAAAAAAGCGTGGCCGCATGTGGCAGGCTGTGATAACTTGTGCAACTTTGCATATAACGCTTAAATTTCATTAAACACATGATTACCGGAGTAATTGTAGGTATATTCCTCATCGGCTATGCATTTATAGCCATGGAGAGCACGGCCAAAATCAACAAGAGTGCCATAGCACTGTTGATGTGTGTGCTATGCTGGGTTTGTTATATGATGGGGGCACAGGGCTATCTGACACAGATGTTCGGTGCCGATTTCGAGGCAGCCATCGCGGGTCTGGGCGAGGGGTCGCTGTCGTCGGCCATCAGTAGTTTTGTGGCAGACAATGTGCTTATCCCGCACCTCGGCAGCACGGCAGAGACTGTGTTCTTCCTCCTCGGGGCGATGACGATTGTCGAGGTGGTGGACTACAACGGTGGCTTCAATTTTGTGCGTGAGAGGCTCAAGACGCATAGCAAGCGCCGTCTGCTGTGGCAGATGGTGTTCATCACGTTCTTTCTCTCGGCTGTGCTTGACAATCTGACTACCAGCCTCGTGATGATAGCCGTGCTCCGCAAGCTGGTGCCTGACCATAAGGACCGCATGATTTATGCCGCCATGGTCATACTCGCGGCCAATGCGGGAGGTGCATTCTCTCCGATAGGCGATGTGACGACCATCATGCTCTGGATCAAGGGAGCCATCACTTCGCTGGGTGTCATCAAGGAATTGTTTATCCCGTCTGTCGTGTCGGTCGTCATACCGACGTTTGTGCTCGGCCTTACCCTCAAGGGGACGCTCGGGGCGAGTCATGGCGACGACGGGGCGGCAGCCTCGCACGCATTCAGCAAGGCCCAGCGCACCGCGGTCTTTGTCATTGGTGTCGTGGGGCTTGTCATGGTGCCTGTCTTCAGGAGTCTGACAGGTCTGCCGCCGTTTATGGGCATCCTGCTCGTATTGTCATTGCTATGGGTGGTCACGGAGATTTTCTATATTGGCATACCTGATTCGCCTTCGGCGGGCAAACGTGTGAGCGACCTTGTGCATAGGGTGGATTTCAGTACATTGCTTTTCTTCCTCGGCATACTCATGACTGTGGCTGCGCTCGAAGAGACCGGCGTGCTCCATGCCTTCGGGCAATGGCTGGCTGCGGCTTCGGGCGGCAATTCATTCATCGTGACCGGCATCATCGGCCTCGTGTCTTCGATTGTCGACAATGTGCCGTTGGTGGCCAGCTGTATGGGCATGTATGACATAGCCACCGTGGCCGCCACTCCAGAGATGGCACAGTTTGTGGTCGACGGGCCGTTCTGGCAGCTGTTGGCATTCTGTGCCGGGACAGGTGGCAGCATCCTCATCATCGGCAGTGCCGCGGGTGTGGCCGTGATGGGACTGGAGAAGATTTCGTTCGGGTGGTATCTCAAGCACGTGTCATGGCTTGCGCTGCTCGGTTACTTCGCCGGCATGGTCGTCTATTGGCTGCAGCTGGAGCTCATCTATTGATTGCCGCGGGCAGTGACAAGTGAAGCCCGCCGTCACCTTCCGGGGTGGCGGCTGGCTTTCCGTTTGCCGGTCGCTCTTATTTCAACCTGCTTTTCAGTTCGTCGGGCAGGACGGGCATTGCTCCGTGGCACGTGCATACGAATGCCGACACATCGACTGCCAGCCGGTGTGCTTCGGTGACGGTGGCTCCTGTGAGCAGTGCCGAGGTGAATGCGGCGGTGAACGAGTCGCC
>DWUP01000138.1 GCA_020012075.1 Candidatus Avibacteroides avistercoris | reverse complement strand
GCGAGCTGGATGAGGAGGAAGAAATCGACCATCGAGTGCACGGCCGTCTCACTCTGCCCCACTCCGACGGTTTCGACGAAAATGGTATCGAAGCCTGCCGCTTCACACAGTATGATTGTCTCGCGTGTCTTGCGTGCCACGCCGCCGAGCGAGCCTGCCGACGGACTGGGACGGACGAACACGCCGGGCTGGACGCTGAGCCGCTCCATGCGTGTCTTGTCACCGAGGATGCTGCCTTTGGTCTTCTCGCTGCTGGGGTCTATGGCGAGGACGGCCAGCTTGCCTCCCTTGCGCTCGAGGACATGCAGCCCGAAGACGTCGATTGACGTACTCTTGCCCGCTCCGGGTACTCCGCTAATGCCCACACGTATGGAGTTGCCTGAATATGGCAGGCAACGCTCGATGACTTGCTGCGCCATCTCCTGATGCTCGGGACGGAGGCTCTCGACGAGAGTAACTGCTTGGCTCAGCACTGTGACGTTGCCGGCGAGGATGCCATCGACATATTCCTGCACCGTCAGTGTCTGGCGATGACGGCGGCGCATCTGGCTCAAATAGGGATTGACGATTGAGGGCTGCTCAATGCCGCTATTGACGGTCAGTCCCTTGTATTCTCTGTCATTCTCCGGATGTCTCATGGTGGTCTGGTGATTGGAGGTTTACGGTTATGACTTCTTTGGGATGTTTCGGGTCATTGGTGATCAGATAGACACGGGCGGTGCGGTGACGCTTGATGTGCTTGACGTTGAGCGAGATTTTCATCTTGGTAAACTCGCCGGGCCGCACTTCTTTCTTCTTGAGACTGACAGAAAGGACACGGTTTGACACCTGCACACGTTCAATAGTCAGATTGGATTTGCCGGCATTGCCTATCTCTATCGTCTTGGAATATCGCGATTTGTGGCCTGACAGGTCGGGTGTCCAATTTGTAGCGCTGACGAATATCTGCGGGGCATTGAGCAATTGGTCCTCGGTAATATCTGTCATGTCGGGCAGTACGAATGCCGAGACGTCTATCTCGGTGTCGTCTGAGATTTTATCACCCTTGAAGCGCGACAGATAGACCGATGTCTGGGTCAATCCCACACCGTTGAGCCGGCTGCCATCGAGTGTCACATGGATTTCGCCCTGCTGGCGATGCTTGAGAACCTCGGGCTCACAGGTCATCGACAGATATGAAGGCATCAGCATCAACAGAGGCTCGTAGGGGTTGTCACCCATGTTTACAATACCGATGGTGCGTGTATAGGTCTTGCCCATCTCTACATCGTCGAAGAGCAGTTCGTCTGTGTCAAGCAAGAGGTCGCCCATCTTGATGGGATGCGTCCTCGTGTAATCGACTTTGGTATTTGACACTTCACCGATGAGCGCTATGCTATACATATAGGGCTTGGCATTGCAATAGACTGACATGTCCCTGAAAAAGTGTCCCATGAGTTTGGCATCATAAGTCACCGTTATCTCTCCGGACTTGCCGGGGGCTATCTGGTAGGCGGGCCAGTCGGCCACCGCGCAGCCGCACGATGTCGAAACCTTGTCTATGCGGAGTGGCTCGTCGCCGGTGTTGGTGAAACGTATGACGGCTTCGGCCTCACGGTTATATGGAATTATGCCAAAGTCATATTCCTGCGTGTCAAATGTAATGGCTGCCTGCGGGAAAGCGAGGCATGCAAAGAGCATCGAGGCTATGGTCAGAATTGTCTTTTTCATTATCTATCAATTATGCAAACAAAACCTGCTTGCGATGGCAAAGGTAAGTAAAAACATCCTTTTCACCCCAAGCAGGCCGGTGCAAACAGCGTAGGCCACATCAATCAATGACGCAGCCAATCATTCAGAAATTCACTTCCGGTGCACGGTCAGTTCCTTCAGCTGCTTCAAAATAAGACTTGGTGTCAAAACCGAAGATACCGGCTATAATGTTGGCCGGGAACTTACGTATATAACTGTTGTAAGCCATCGAAGCGTCATTGAAATCCTTGCGCGCCACGCTGATACGGTTTTCAGTCCCCTCGAGCTGGGCTTGTAATTCCATGAAATTCTGGTTGGCCTTGAGATCGGGATAATTCTCGGCTATCATCATGAGCCGCCCCAGCGCCTGACTCACCTCGCCCTGTGCCTGCTGGTATTGTTGCAAGCGGTCGGGAGTGATGTCCTCGGCATTGAGCGTGACCTGCGTGGCACGGCTGCGGGCTTCGATTACTTGGTCGAGAGTCTCCTGCTCATGGGTAGCATATCCCTTGACAGTATTGACAAGATTGGGGATAAGGTCGGCACGGCGCTGGTATTGCGTCTCGACGTTTGCCCACGACTTGTTTATTCCCTCCTCCATCGTCACCATTTTGTTGTATGCCCGGCCGGCAGAACACCCCCCGAGGAGTATCAAGACAACGACGACAATCAATGCAATTGTTCCTTTTTTCATATTATATTTGGTATAAAAGTTAGTAATCAAGACATTTCAGAACTTCGAGCCAGCACCACCGCCACCGAAGCCTCCTCCACCAAAGCCACCGCCTCCGAAGCCGCCAAAACCGCCACCGCCGGAATGTCTTCCAAAGCCACCGAAACCACCCCAGAAGATAGGTCCCATGCCACTGCCCCCGTTGTGGTGATGATTGTCACGCGGTGTGCGGCGGTCGCGCTTAACTATGTGCCCGCACGCACTACATATATATATGTCGCGACGCACAGTGATTCCACCTTCGATTGACACGACCCTCGAGTCGGTACGGACGAGTTTATACTTGCCGCACCTCGGACATTTCGTCTCGCGACGATGCGACATGTAGGCCATGCCCATGCTGAAAAGCAAGAACAGCGCAATAGCAGCAATGAGCAAATATGGAGCAATCGAACCGATACCGTCCTGTTCAACAGATTGCGGCGACAAACCTTCCAACTCCCGGCACACGGCATTGACACCAGCCAGCAACCCGGCATCCCAATTATTGTCGGCGAAATACCCGTTCATATACCGGGTCTGGATGCGCTTGCACAAGGCATCAGGCAAATCCCCTTCAAGCCCATAGCCGGTGGCAAACTGCACACAGCGGTCCTCGGTGGCAAGCAAAATGACAAGTCCATTGTCTCGTCCCCGGACTCCCACGCCCCACTTTCGTCCGAGTTCATAGGCGAATGTGAAGCAATCTCCATCTTCCACGGCCGGCACGACGACTATCGCAATCTCTATCGACGTGCGATGCCTCAATCCACGCACCATGGAATTGAGCGAATCGACCGTCATCGGCGACAGGATATGTGCAGGGTCGCTGACATAGCACGTCGAGTCGGCTGCCTGCACATTCGGCACTTGACTGATAGTGTAGGTTTGCGCAGCTGCAAAATTTACCGTCATGGCAATGACTACGACGAACGACAGGCGCAATATGACAGATTTCATTCGTGACATAACAAGTATTTGTCTTACGCAAATATAAGACAAAAAGCATGACCGTCAAGCATAACGGTGAAGTGTGGGAACAGTATTGTATTTAATTAAGATGTCTGACATACTTATGTCTGACCGTCTGAACCTCGCCACCGGAGAGATGAATACAATGAAATAATTAAGCCTCGCCGGTCTCGGCG
>DWUP01000137.1 GCA_020012075.1 Candidatus Avibacteroides avistercoris | reverse complement strand
CCACAGATTGGCAGGCGGAGCATCGAATGCCAGAGGCGCGCCGTAAAGTCCATGAGCATGGCATGACGGCGAGGTGGCACCATGCTCAGCGGGTCAAAAGACTGTCGATGGCAGCCCTTGTCGCTTCGAGTGACAATCCTTTGGTCACGATGGTGCCGGTGCTATCGACGAGCATCAGAGCCGGAATCGAATTGATGTTATAGGCGCGTGCAGCTGTGCTCTGCCACCCCTGCAAGTCCGACAACTGGAGCCAGTCGAGATGATGCGACCTGACAGCATCAGTCCATGCGACCGAATCAGTGTCCAGAGAGACCCCGATGATCTGCAGGCCACTGCCCGAAAAGTCCTTGGCAATCTGCAACATGCCGGGGACTGAAGCCATGCATGGACCGCACCACGATGCCCAGAAGTCTACCAGTGTGAGCTTCTCCTGCTTCACCAGTTGTGAGAATGTCCTGTCTGTGCCGTCGGCATCACGCATTGTGAAGTCTTTGATCGGCTTGCCCGGCATTGTCGATGTCAGCAGCCCATACTTGCTCTCGACAGACGCCATCAGCTCTGCGGCCTTGACACCGGCAGGTATGCGGGAATGGATGTCCTCGATCTGGGCAGGTGTCATGGTGCCGTCCATCGTCTGCCAGAACTCATAGAGACCGGCCGTCGTGCCGATATGCTCGGACACAAACTGCCGCGACATCTCGGCTATGTGGTCATACTTGGCCTTGCAACTGTCGGTCAGCTCTTTGTACAGAGCCTCATCCGTACATGCCGCACGGTCATTGAGCAGCTTGGAGAACTCATCCTGCAAGAGCCTCTGAGCAGCACTGAAGTCATAGTAGAGGTCATTTTCGGGCGTGCCCTTGGCATAAGACAGGTCACCCAGCACTGCCTCGATACTGCCTCCCTCAAGGAAGACTACAGTGCCATAGGGCGTTTCTTCGTTGCCCGACACGAGGTAGCGCACGAGCGGCTGGTCGGCAGTCCCTTTGAAGTGGAATGCTCCATCCTCTACTTCTGCCACATCCACGGTGTCATTTACAAAGTCGTCCACCTTCATCAGATAGACTTTGTCGCCGTCTTTAGCGCCTTCGACAGTGCCTGTGATTTCATAGGCACCGGTGTCCGAACACCCGGCCGCCAATGCTGCCACGGCCAGGGACATAAGTGATAGTGATAATGGTTTCATGTCGTCAATTATTTCGTTTGATTGCAGCGACGAAGATAGCGAATATTTCGTTATCACGGCAACAGTCGTCCCGCACCGGCCCGCAAGCGGCACCGCCCCATTGCCGGAAGCCGCCAAATGTTTAATTTTGCGCATTGACAAAAAAGATGCAGGACAATATATGAGGCCATTATTGCAAGTCGAATCACTGACCAAATCCTACGGCGATCTGGTGCTGTTTGACGACATATCATTCACTATCTCAGAGGGGCAAAGGATAGGCCTCATCGGTGCTAACGGATGTGGCAAATCGACATTGCTCAGCATCCTATCGGGGACAGAGGGGAGTGACAGCGGCAACCTCATCTGGACAAACGGCGTGCGTGTGGGCTACCTGCCGCAAGCCCCGTCCTACCCGGCCGGCATGACGGTCATGGATGCCTGCTTCTCGCATACCAACGAGACCATCGAGACTATCAGGCAATACGAGGAATGCCTCAATACCCACGGCAATCCGGGTCTCAACGATTTGGTCGCCAAGATGGACTTCCTCAAGGCTTGGGACTATGAGAGGCAGGTAAAACAGATATTGACCATGCTCGGGATAACAGACTATGCACAGCCTGTCGCCCAGCTGTCGGGCGGGCAAGTCAAGAGGGTGGCACTGGCCAACATGCTCATCATGAAACCCGACTTCCTGATTCTCGACGAGCCCACCAACCACATGGACATCAAGGCTACCGAGTGGCTTGAGAATTATCTCTCCGCCGGAGGCATCACGCTGCTGATGGTCACGCACGACCGCTACTTCCTCGACCGCGTATGCTCGCATATATTAGAGATTGACAGGCAGTCACTCTACCAGTATGACGGCAACTACAGCTACTACATCGAGAAGAGACGCGAAAGGATAGAGAACTTCAATGCCGAAGTCAAGCGTGCCAACAACCTCTATCGCACCGAGCTCGAATGGATGCGCCGCCAGCCACAGGCTCGCGGACACAAGGCCAAATACAGGGAGGACGCTTTCTATCGCCTTGAGAAAGTCGCCAAGCAACGGTTGCGCGAAGACAATATCAAGCTCACGGCCGGAGCATCATATATCGGCAACAAGATTTTTGTGGCCGAGCATATCTCCAAACGATACGGTGACAAGGTCATACTCGACGATTTCAGCTATACGTTCAGCCGCTACGAAAAGTTGGGGATACTGGGTGACAACGGCACAGGCAAGTCTACATTCATAAAGATATTGCAAGGCATCACCGAGCCTGACTCCGGACGGCTCGAAGTGGGCGAGACTGTCAAGTTTGGCTACTACTCACAGGACGGCATCAACTTCGACGACGGTATGAGAGTCATTGACGCCATACGAAGTGTAGCCGAAGTCGTGGACATAGGCAACGGCGACATGCTCACGGCATCGCAATTCCTGCAACACTTCCTTTTCAGCCCCGAAAAGCAACACAGCCATATCAGCAAGTTGAGCGGCGGCGAAAAGAAACGGCTCTACCTCTGCCAGGTACTGATGCGCTCGCCAAACTTCCTGATACTCGATGAGCCTACAAACGACCTCGACATCATGACCATGCAGATATTGGAGGAATATCTCACAGATTTCAAAGGCTGTGTGATAATTGTCTCGCACGACAGATACTTTATGGACAAGATTGTCGACCACCTGTTTGTCTTCAATGGCAACGGGCAAATCAAGGATTTCCCGGGCAACTACTCTGATTACAGAGAATGGAAGGCCGAACTGGATAAAAACGACAAGGCCAAACAACCCCGTGCAAAGACCGAGAAAAAAGGATTGCCGGCCCAAAAGAAGAATGAAAACCGGATGACCTATGCCGAGAAACGCGAATTCGGCCTGCTCGAACAGGAAATCGAGAAACTTGAAAACGAAAAGAAACAACTGGAGGCCGACTTGTCATCGGGCACACTCGACATCGATACACTCACCGAGAAATCAAACAGGATAGGCGAAGTCATCAACATGATTGATGAAAAGACACTCAGATGGCTGGAACTGAGCGAAAAACAACAATGACACAATGCAAAATCTGACCAACTACCATTCACATTCACTCTACTGTGACGGCCATGCCCCCATAACTTCGTTCATCGACGAAGCTTTGAGGCAAGGCTTCACATCCTACGGTGTGAGTCCGCACGCACCGCTCCCGTGGCCCACACGATGGACCATGCTGGACATTGAAATGCCCGTCTACCTATATGAAATGAAATGCTTGAAAGAGCGTTATCGCGGCAAAATCGAGCTATACTGCGGCCTCGAGATCGACTACATCGATTCTGTCATCAATCCTCATGCGACAATCTTCCACGACGAAGCGTTGGACTACAAGATAGGGTCAGTACATCTGGTATATAACCGGTCTGGCGAACTCGTGGACATTGACCTCAATGCCGAGCGATTTATAAAAGTAATACACGACAAGTTTGACAATGATGTCGAATATGTCATAGACAAATATTTCGAGGCCGAGACAGACATGCTCATGACAGGAGGCTTTGACATCGTGGGACACCTTGACAAAATCTCACGCAACGTCGAGACATTCCACAAAGGCGTAACTTCAGGCAGACACTACTCCGGACTGGTGACAAAAGTGATTGAGACAGCCGTCAAGATGGGGTATATCATCGAGGTAAACACCAAGGCATTCGAGAAGCAAGGCATCACGTTCGTCAATCGTGAGCACTACCCATTGTTGGCCGACTTGCGGGCAAAAGTGGTGGTAAACTCAGACTCGCACTATCCGGCTCTGATCAATGCCGGGAGGATGCAAGCCCTCGACGACCTAAAAACGGCAGGTGTGACATGCGTCATGCAGCTGCATCACGGCAAATGGTGCAGCGTGCCAATCGGATGAATCTGTGTCACGATAATAATGAATCATACACGGCCTTTGTCTCGCGGGCAATCACATCCCAGTCATAAAGATTCATGTCATAAGTCACACGGGAAGGATTGTCAAGATGACGGTCGATATTGACAGCCATATCATCTACATCCCCGACCTTGAAATAATGTTCCTTGCCCAAGCCTATCTCCAAATTGGCCGGGATGTCGCTTACAAGTACATCCGCCCCGGTAGACATAGCTTCCAACAATGAAATCGGGAGACCCTCATGGAACGATGGCAGGACAAAAAGCGTACACGCCTTGCACAACGCAGCCACCTTGTCCTTTTGGACAAAACCTGTGAGAAGTACACCTGCCTTGCGGGCTTTTTCTTTCAGGAAGGCAGAATAGCCATCCTCATGGTCAGCATCACCGGCAATGACAAGCGTTACATCATGATGCGACAAGCGGCAGTAAGCATCAATCAGCAGGTCAAAACCTTTCTCTTTTACAAACCTGCCGACCGTGAGTATGAATTTCTTTCCCGTGAGCCCCAAATGGTCCGTATATGACAGACATTCATCCTTGACATTAGGCAGAGAGAAACCGTTGCGTATGAGATATACAGCATGTTGTGACGGATATTCTGTCTCGACCAACCTCTTGATATGATTGGAAATGACGATGACTGCATTGGCATATTTGACCCCCCATCGTTCCCCGAGCTTCAGAATCTTCTTGGCCAACCTGCCCCATTTCTGCCGGTCATAATCAGGGCCGTGATGTGTCATGAGCACTTTCATCCCCAACAGCCTCGCAAACGGGACCATCAGGGCAGGGCCTATGGCATGGATATGCACTATGTCTGCCCCCACACGTTTAGCATAAATCACGGCGAGGAAAGTATGTATAAAGGCTTCAAAACCCTTGGAAGAGACATTATCAATATCCTTTATTTTTACGCCTTTATATATATTGACCGCGTGCCCCCAGGCTATGAATTTTTTGCGCCTGACGACGATAACCTCATGTCCGGCATCTGCAATGCGCGGATACAACGCTTCACAATGCGACTCTACACCGCCTTGGATGCCGGGTATCCCCCTCAATCCTGTGACTACGATTTTCACTTGTCCAACGCTTCATTTAATTCAATAGACAGAGGCTTGCCAGCCATGAGACGCAGTTTGTTGGCCACGACCCATTTCAATGGCGCCGAGATGTGTTTCTTCATCACGGGCGAGGCAGTGCCTACCATCCAGCAATTCTTAGGGCAGTGACGCACCTTCTCGCGCACTCTTTGTGCACGTTCGCTATACCATATTTCGTCGAAAGTCTTGACCTCACGGATGTTACCCATGCTTTCAAGCCAGTATTTCTCCTCCATTCCGTTACAAGGATATACTTCACCGTATGGATCCACAAAGAAGTTGAGCATCCCGGCTTCGCACGGCAGCAGGCGCGGGTTGCCATGGATGTAGTTTATCAGTCCCATGTTGAAGTAGGCTCTAAACCATGATTTGGGATGAACCTCCGCCAACTGCCAACGCATCAATGTTTCAAAATTGGAGCAGACTTCGTCTTTGTTGGTGATGAAGTTATCCTCCTTGTGAAAATAATAGGAGTTGTGAAATGCTGCCGTCGCAAATTCCATGCCCATTGCCTTGGACAACTGATATAACGACAGCATATCTGCCGAGTTATGATTTGACACAGTGATGCCGAAGCCTATGTCTTTCACCCCCATACTCTTGAGCCTAAGCAATATTCGCAACCCCTTGTCGAATCCTCCCTCACGGCCACGCAGCTCGTCATTCTTCATGGAGAGGCCTTCGATGCTAATCCTTATCCCGATATTGGGAAACTTTTTTGCCAAGGCAATGACACGATCCTCAAACCATCCTGAGGTGGAAATCACAACTCGAGGCGACTTTCTGAAAGCCACCTCGATTATTTCGTCAAGATCCTCCCTGACAAAAGGCTCGCCACCTGTGATATTTATGAATTTGACGTTGGGGAGCATTTCCATTTCCCTCGGAGTGATTTCCTTGTCTCTTTGGGTAGGGTTTTGCCATATATTGCACATCTTGCACCGCATCGGACAACGATAAGTCACAATGATGCACATGTCCGTAGGTTTCTTTACTGCCATAAGTCTGCAAATGTATTTTATTACAAAGATATTACTTTGTATTAAAGTAACGTATATTAGGACTTTTTATTGTTTATCCTGCACATTGTCCGGCACACGCAGCAGTCTGTCATACAAGCCCATAAGATTATCATAATATATTCCTTCGGAGAACTTGGCACGAGCTTTTGCAGCTATGTACTCATAATCAAAACGGTTTGAGAACATCGATTCGACCTTAATGGCCAAGTCATCAACATCGCCGGATTCAAACAGCATGCCGCACTGCCTGTCTGCCAGCGTGTCGGGGATGCCGCCAATGTTTGCCCCGAGCACAGGCGTGCCGAGCATCTCGGCCTCAATATTGACAAGCCCGAAGACTTCATACCACTCAGACGGCATGACTATGAATCGTGCGCGTCCCATTATCACGGCCAGTTCATCCCAACCTTTATAACCCACCAATTCAATATGCGGGCTGCCGGCCACCATCTTCTCTATCTTGCCGCGCAAAGGTCCGTCTCCGACAATGACCAGCCGGTGCTCCATCGATTTTGCAGCCTTGACGAGTGTCTCAACCCCTTTTTCCTGCGACAAGCGCCCCACATAGCAATAGTAATCCGACCTGTCATCATCTCCATACACTTCAGACGATTTGCGCGGCACGCAATGGGGAATAGTCACGACTTGCGCGGCATCAAAGCCTGCACGCAGCATCATGCGACGGACGAATTCTGACGGAGCTACAAAACAGTCTGTCATCGACGCCAGCCTATGCTTGTTCCAATAGGCTGCTTCGAGCCACGCCGAGATGCTCTGCACCAGACTCCCCTTCATGCACCTGTGGCGCAAGACGCCGGCAGGATTGGTGACACACTCTGTACACTCCCTGCCGTCACGCAGACAAAGATATGCAGGGCAGACCAGCTTATAGTCGTGCATCGTCCACACCACTTTGATGCCGTGGTCATGCGCTATGCCGGCCACAACCGGAGAGATATAAGAGTGTATATTGTTGAGGTGCACGATGTCCGGCCTGAAGTCATCGAGCAGACGGCTAAAGGCCTTGCTCACGTCACTCGGCGCAAACAGTCTCCTTGCCGCAAGCAGTTTATCTTTCACCCCTCCACCGAAATCCACCTCGGGCGGGAAATATTTCCGCCAAGGCGAATCGAAGTTGTCCGGATAGTCCATGGCAAAGATTGCTACCTCATGCCCATGCTCCTTTAATATCCTCTCTGTCGCGATTGTGGCCGTGCAGTCACCGCCACGGTTATAATAGAATTTGTTTGCTACAACTATTCGCATTTCGTTTCAGTTTAGCCGGTCACAAAGACACGACAGTGCAAATATGGCATATTCCTGCGGTATTCGCACATCATAACACCGGCAAATATAGTGAAAGGCGAGAGCAGGGCAAGGGCGGGAGCTCGCTCACGACCGTGCTCTGCTCTCGCCTTTTCGTATATTTGTCGACGTTATGACGTGCGAATACCGCAGGAACTGTCTCTTATACACAT
>DWUP01000136.1 GCA_020012075.1 Candidatus Avibacteroides avistercoris | reverse complement strand
CAGATGTGTATAAGAGACAGGTGACGCACGGCCGTTGTCCGGATTGTGCCGTGTCATTGGCTTGTGCCTCCTGTGTCAAGTGGCGGTGTGATTTTGCCTACTGGTGCTGCCGGTTGTGGCATACGGCCTTTTTGCCGATGGCATACGATGTTTCTGCCTCTGGGGTTCTATGTTTTTGCCTGTGGGGTCTGATGTTTCTGTCCCTGTGGTCGAGTGCCGGCTTTGCGGCAGGCTGGGGCGGCCGGTTTGTCTTGGCGGCTTGATGGAGGCGGCTTATGGGCATAAAAAAACGTCACCTTGTGGGGTGACGTTTCTCATTTTTTATTGGTTAGTAAAATAGTTGTCTAAATTTAGGCTGCCATAGCCTTCAGCTTCAAGAGCCTTTGTTTCAATTGCTGGCATCTGACGCCATTCCTCAATCTTTGGTAGCGTTGGATCTGATACTCCAATTGGGCTACTTCGTTCAATAGTTCTTTCATAGATTCAACTCCTTTTTTACTTGGCACCGTTTGTGCCAAATGGTTCAACACTTATTATTACGCTGCAAAGTTACGTTTTAGTTGGCTTCCGGCAAAATCCGTGCCCGCACTTTAGTCTTTTTTGTATCTATTTTGCCAAAAAATGGCGTTGTAACGGCTCGGGAAGTAATATTTCTGTATCATCTGCCGCACATACGGCTGTCGTCCGGCGCGTCTGCATTGGCACAGGATGCGGCTGTCATTGCTTGCAGGCGGCGTGACATAGACAGAGCGGTGGCAGGGATATTCTCTGCCACCGCTCCGGAGTGTAGTGGTGTGCTGTGTCAGTCGAGTATTATCTCATCTGCAAAGAGGAATGCTGCTTCGCCTTTGGCTCTATGCCAATCTGGCAGTGGCGCATTCTTTAGTACGATGCGGAAGTAGCGTGCTGTCACCGGGTCGAAATCGATGCCTTCTGTTACGATTTTCACCGGTGTGCCTTCCGGGGTCTCCGGGATGTCTCTGCTTGCCACTTCGGTAAATGCGCTGCCATTGTCAGATGCATAGACTGTCAGCTTCACGCCGTTCATGATATAATTTGGCACGTCGATGTTGAGATTGATTGCTGCATGGCTTATCTGGGTGGGGTCTCCGAGGTCGATTATAGCATCGATGTCGTTGCCTTTGAAGCCTATCCAGCGGCCGTCTGAGTATAGCTTGCTGCCGTGCAGACCATCGACGAGCATCTGTGCCCCTTTGTTTTTGTATTGCAGGCTCGGCTGTTGTTGCAGTGTGATGGGGTGTGCGGTGGCTTTGTTGAATGTGAATTCTTCGCTGATGGCCTTTACCAGCGAATCGCCTTCAAACTGTCCTGCCGTGAGTGTGCATGTCTCGTCGATTTTGATGGGGCTGCTATATGTAGCTGATGCGGTGGTCGGCAGTGTGCCGTCGAGAGTGTAGCGCAGATTGCCGTCGCTGTTGCAGGCATAGAGTATGACCCTGTCGGTAGCATCGGTGAAGTCTGTCGCGATGTCCATTTGCACTTCGAAAACACGCTTGCAATAGTTGAAGCTGTCGCGCTCGAAGAATTGTATCATGCGTGGCAGCCGCTTGAGGAATGCGAAGTAATCACGTCGCTCCGGGCTGCACCATTGCACCTCGGCCAGTGCGCACATCCGTGGCAAAGCCATGTATTCGACTTGGCGGAACGTGGGGAGATATTCGGCCCACATGTTGGCCTGCACTCCTATGATGTGCTTTTGTTCTTCGGCCGAGAGTCCTTCAGGGATGGGGTTGAGGCTGTAGACTTTCTCTATTGGCACGTAGCCATTGAATGCCAGCGGCTCACTGTCGGTGTCACTGCTCTGGTAGTAGTCGAAGTAAAGGTGCGAGTTGGGGGTCATTATGGCGTCATGCTTTTGTTTGACAGCCATATATCCGCCATCCATACCACGCCATGACATGACTGTGGCGTCAGGGCCGATTCCTCCTTCGAGTATTTCGTCCCATCCGATTACTTTCCTGCCTTTTTCGGCGAGGTGCTTTTCAACCTTTTGCATGAACCAGCTTTGCAACTTCTGTTCTGCTGTATGCTCATTGTCATCTTTCAACCCCAGTTCTTTGATGCGGGCTTGGCACTTGGGGCAATCTTCCCATCTCACTTTGGGGCATTCGTCACCGCCTATGTGGATATATTCTGAGGGAAACAGTTCGGTGACGTCGTCCATCACGTCATATACGAATTGCAGTGCCGAGTCATTGCCTGCGCATAGGACATCGTCGAATACGCCCCATTTGGTGCCTACTTTGTAATCCTTGCCGGTGCAGCCCAAATGAGGATAGCTGGCCAATGCTGCCAGCATGTGGCCGGGGAGGTCTATCTCTGGGATTATGGTGATGAAGCGGTCTTGGGCGTACTTGATTATTTCTTCGATTTCATCACGAGTGTAGTATCCGCCATAGCGTTTCCCGTCATAGGTGTTGCTTTCGTTGTAGCCTACTATTGTCTCGTCGCGATAAGCTCCTACCTCTGTCAGCTTTGGGTATTTGGCTATCTGCACGCGCCAGCCTTGGTCATCTGTCAGATGCCAATGGAAGCGATTCATGTTGTGGAATGCAAGCAGGTCAATGTAGCGCTTTACCGAGTCTGCGCTAAAGAAGTGTCTGCTCACATCGAGGTGCATCCCGCGGTAGCCGAAGCGGGGCTGGTCTGTGATTTCTACGTTCCTGAATCTTACATCTGCCTCATTTGCTTCGGCAGGTATTGCCTTGCGCAGTGTCTGCACTCCATAGAATGTGCCTGCGGGTGTGGCTCCGTCGATGGTGATATTTTGTGGTGTGACAGTGATGGTGTAGGCTTCGTTGTTGTCCTTGCTGAGTTGTGACATCAATATTATGGTGTTGTCTCCTGTCTCTGTCCCTACTTCGGGTCTGTGGCCGGTGGCCTGGTCAATGTAGTCTGCGAGGAAGTTTGCGATACGCTCTATGTCCGGATTATTCTGAGGGTAAGCAATCTTTGTCTCCTGCGAGAGGACGAATGGCTCACCTTCGATGTTGGTTATTTGTTCCGGCAACGGGACAATATTGAAGTCGGCTTCCACTTCTTTCCTGCCGCAGGCCATCAAGGTCGCGGCGATTGCCATTGTGATGATTTTGGTCTTTAGCCTCATAGGTTTTTGATATTTGAAATTATTGATTTTAGTTGTCTTATCTTGTCGGGGTCAGTGATGGTGCGGGTATATTCGTCTGTCCCTTTGTCGCCCATACTGACAGCTTCGTTGTGATAGGTCATACGGCTGGCCATTATCCGTTTGGCCGATGAATGAAATTCTGTCGCTCCTGTCTCGAGTGCGATGCGGAGGATGTTGTTGGCATTTATGCCGCAACCGGGCATAATGATTATCCTGCCTGCCGCTCTCTCGACGAGTTGCCGCAACAGCGGTATGCCATGTTCTGCGTCAGGCTGCTGGCCTGATGTCAGGATGCGGTCAAATCCGAGATTGATGATTGTTTCCAATGCCTCTAAGGGGTCATTGCAGACATCAAAGGCACGGTGGAATGTCGTGGACATGCCTTCAGCCGCCTTGAGCAGTATCTTGAGATTGGCCGTATCAATACTGCCGTCGGCAGTAAGGCACCCAAGCACGATGCCGTCGGCACCTATACTTTTTGCCATTTTTATATCATTTAGCATGGCCTCAAGTTCGATGTCGTCATAGAGGAAGTCCCCTCCACGTGGTCTTATTATGACATGCAGTCGTGCGGATGTCAGGACTTTGCGGGCTGCGACAATCTCACCGTATGATGGTGTGGTGCCGCCTTCGGCCATTCCCGAACATAGCTCTACGCGGTCGGCTCCGCCGATTTGGGCATTCAGTGCGCTTAGAGCAGAATAGGCGCAGTTTTCGAGCAATCGTTCCATTACTTCATTTAATATGTATCGGTCAATGTCTTTACTTTAATCTCCTTTATTATCTTGTCAGACAGTCTGCCATCGTTTATTTCGATAATCTTTGTTTCGCCGGCCTGCAAATCGAAAAAGTTGTCAGACAATACTGCCCCGAGCAGAGGCAAATCAATATATATGTCTTTGGCAAAGCTGTCTGTAGTCAATGTCAGTATGGCTTTGTTGTCGTCGAGATGGCTTGAGATTGTCACTTTCGCTTCGGGTAATTTCAAATCCGCAGGTCGGACGAAATAATGCCATCCGCTATATATTGTCCCACCGTTGTTGTCTATTGTCACTTTCATGGCAACTTTTGTCTTGTCATGTTTGCCCAAAATGCTTGCCATAGGCAATGACGCGACATGGTCCGAAGAATTTGCTTTGACGTCACATTTGATGGATTTATGTGCCAGTTCGTTTCCGGCAAAGTCTTGCAGTGAGAGTTTTATCTCACAATTGTCATACATTTCGAGACAGTCGGAGATTGTGTATATCTGTAATGTATCTTCACACTCAAAGACTGAAGCTATGATTGGTGCAAAAGCATCGCGCGAATGGTAGTAGAGGGCTTTGCGATTGCCATAATAATCTATGGCCGACCATGATATGGCAGGCCAGCAGTCATTCAGCTGCCAATACAGACTGCCCATGCATGTCGGACGGTTACGTCTGTTGGCCACTATGCAATGGCTTATGCCATGCCCTTGTACGAGCTGGCTCAAATAGACAAAATCCTCGAATGTGCGTGGCTGGTGGTAATAGCTGTTGATGTAGTGCAGGATTGTTTCATTGCCGGTCGAACTTTTCTGACGGTGCCGCATGACTTTGGAATCGATATTTTGGTCAGCCATGTCGGGCGCAAATTCTCTGATAGTCTTCATCTCAGGGAAAGACTCGATTCCAAATTCACTGACAAACCGCAGGCCGATGGTGTCAGTCACTTCGAAAAGTTCGCGTCCATACCACAATCCCCAATAATGGCTGTCACCGTAGCCGAATGTAGAAGGCCTTCCCCAGTTGGCTGAGTCCGGTGATGTGTGTATGTATTGGCGG
>DWUP01000135.1 GCA_020012075.1 Candidatus Avibacteroides avistercoris | reverse complement strand
CATGACGTTTATCTTCCAACTGATAACTATCGTGGCTTATCAAATTTATTTGTGGAGCATAAGCAGTTTCAGCACGTCATTGTCCGTTTATTGGACAGCAGAATATCTGTATGTGATATTACTCGGCTTGTTTTCTGTCATTTATCTGAAATATAAACACTATTAAAAACTGAACATCATGATGAATGACCGTACGGCACATGGCATGCAATCCTATATCCCTTAGCATACAATCCTATGCACATTACCATACGACCCTATACCTCATACCATACAATCTTAATTCGCGCACTGCCAGTGCCGGCCTCATGATAGCAGCGGGCAAACGACATCATATCGGGTATCATAAACTTTTGTGGAAATGAAAAAGGCGTTATCTCATTGTACTAACATATTTTATACTATCTTTGCGCCCGGATTTCATGTAAACATAATGTCTAATTCATTAAAGTGAACTAAATTTTTTATCAAATGGAAAACTTGAAAGACGTTAAGCCCGTCGATAATTTCGACTGGGATGCCTACGAAAAAGGCGAAGTGTTGTCAGACGCAGAGCGCAAAGAGGTCGTAAAGACCTATGACAACTCATTGAACAACGTCGGCGACCATGAGGTTGTCGATGGCACTGTAATCGCTATGAACAAGCGTGAAGTAGTCGTGAACATTGGCTACAAATCTGATGGCGTTATTCCCCTCAGCGAGTTCCGTTACAATCCTGATTTGAAGGTCGGTGACACAGTCGAGGTTTTCATCGAGAGCCAGGAAGACAAAAAGGGACAACTCGTGTTGTCACACAAGAAAGCCCGCTTGGCACGCTCATGGGATCGCATCAACCAAGCAATGGAAAATTCAGAAATCATCAAGGGTTACATCAAGTGCCGCACCAAGGGTGGCATGATTGTCGATGTGTTTGGCATCGAGGCATTCTTGCCCGGGTCGCAAATCGATGTCAAGCCTATCCGTGACTATGACGTGTTTGTCGGCAAGACAATGGAATTCAAAGTTGTCAAAATCAACCAAGAATATCGCAACGTCGTCGTCTCGCACAAAGCGCTCATCGAGGCAGAGCTTGAGCAACAGAAGAAAGAAATCATATCTAAACTCGAAAAAGGCCAGGTGCTCGAAGGCACTGTCAAGAACATCACTTCCTATGGTGTCTTCATCGACCTTGGTGGCGTAGACGGCTTGATCCACATCACCGATTTGTCTTGGGGACGTGTAAACGATCCTCACGAAGTCGTGCAGCTTGACCAGAAGCTGAATGTCGTTATCCTCGACTTCGATGACGAAAAGAAACGTATTGCCCTCGGTTTGAAACAACTGACTCCGCATCCTTGGGACTCTCTCGATCCTGAATTGAAAGTTGGTGACAAGGTCAAGGGCAAAGTGGTTGTCATGGCTGACTACGGAGCATTCATCGAGATCGCGCCCGGAGTAGAAGGTCTGATCCATGTGTCAGAAATGTCTTGGTCGCAGCATCTGCGTTCAGCTCAAGACTTCATGAAAGTCGGTGACGAAGTAGAAGCTGTAATCCTGACACTCGACCGTGAGGAGCGTAAGATGTCGCTCGGCATCAAACAGCTCAAACCGGATCCATGGGAGAATATAGAAGATAAATACCCGGTAGGCTCACGTCACATGGCCAAGGTGCGCAACTTCACAAACTTCGGCGTATTCGTTGAAATAGAAGAAGGCGTGGACGGATTGATTCACATCTCAGACTTGTCATGGACAAAGAAAATCAAACACCCCTCTGAGTTCACACAGATTGGTGCAGATATCGAAGTCGTTGTCCTTGAGATTGACAAGGAAAACCGCCGCTTGAGCCTTGGACACAAACAGCTGGAAGAGAATCCTTGGGACGTATTTGAGACAATCTTTACCGTAGGGTCTGTACACGAAGGCACTATCGTCGAGATGTTTGACAAGGGTGCTGTCATTGCATTGCCTTATGGCGTCGAGGGCTTCGCTACACCGAAGCATCTCGTGAAGGAGGATGGATCGCAGGCACAGGTAGATGAGAAGTTGCAGTTCAAGGTTATTGAATTCAACAAGGATGCACGCCGCATCATACTTTCACACAGCCGTATCTTCGAAGATGCCGCTAAGGCTGAAGAAAGGGCTGAGCGCAAAGCACGCCGCGCTTCAAAGAAAGAAGAGCAACCAATGATTCAAAACCAGACAGCATCCACTACGCTTGGCGATATTGATGCTCTTGCAGCATTGAAACAACAGATGGATGCCGAAAATGAAACAGACAAATAACACCTGTCAATAAAGACTGACACAAATGTTGCGCGAGGGGAAATATCTTTTCCCCTCGCGCTTTTTATATCCTCGAAGCATGTCATGCAGGTGATAGGAGACCTTCACAGATGCCGCATTAAAACAGCTTGTCCACACATGCTGCACGCTTGGTTTTGGCACGCTTGTCCGAGCACACCGGTGTGATTCATACACACTATTCCATCAGTATCTGCCTATATTAGAAGTGTGGCATACTCATTTCAGATGCCACAAATGGAGCAATACCCATCCGATTAACGCACAATAATCAATCCTCGCATTGCGCTTGCAAATGAGTCCATGCCGTTATCCGGCCTTGTTTTTTTTGACAGTTTGCCGTATTGTCTCGGGCGAGATAGCTGCATCAGAATACGGCAGCTTCGGCTATTTGGGCTTGTAGTGCTTGGTGTGGTCTGCTGTCATCCATATTCATATTATTTCGAGTGCTTATCTATGGCTTAATGGTTGGCACTTGACGTGGTGAGTCCTAATGCTGCTCCCAATGGCATCAGACCTAAATGCCGGTAGGGTCAGATGCTTTGACCAAAAGCATCTGACCCTATATGACATGGCATACAATGCCGTATGGCAAAAGGTAGTATGCCATAGACGGCATGTCATCACGCTTGGATTCTGGTAGTCGGCAATTACGCATGGCTGCCCGCAATGATGTGTGTTTATTGTCGGCTAAGCGTGGCAAAAGCAGCAAATAATATGCATGAAAAATATGTATATAAGACCCGCGTTAAAATGGGGTGGATATATTAAAGTATTATGATTTATATATTAATATATAGTTGAGGGAGTTTTATGTGATGTGTTTTATATTGATATAAACGTATATCTACATTGGTATATCCGGCCACATGCAAAAATAACCGCACTGGATGCAAGGTTGTGAATATGATGTAATATATTGCTATTCAGTAGCATTATATCATATATATAAATGTATTGTTTAAGCGATGTACAGGTTTGTTTGCATAGAGTGGGGGAGTTGCTGTATAC
>DWUP01000134.1 GCA_020012075.1 Candidatus Avibacteroides avistercoris | reverse complement strand
CTCCATAGCCCAATGGGGACAACACTTCTTCGCCTGTGTTGCTGAGGCTCAAGGTCTCAGGGATATTGTGCCTGCTCACGGCATAAATCCTTACGGTCTGTCCGGCCCAGACATTATCATCGATGCCTACGCCTCCCACGGCACCGCCCCCTTTGACTGTCACTGTGGGCCTGGTGTTCATGCCCATGATGATTGGTTGTGGAGCATTCTCATCAACTGCTTGTTCGGCTGTTGTGATGGTCTCATCCTGCGAGCAGGAGGCAAGTAATGCCATGCACAACAATAGAAAGTCCAATCGTTTAGTTTTCATATATCGTGATCACTTGTTTTTGCGGTTAGTAGTTGTTTATTTCGTCGTCAGGGTCGATATTTATTGAGCCCCCGTCCACCCATGGTTCAATGTCAATCTGTGCTTCTATCTGTTGGTTGCCATAGATAGCCAGTTTCACTACATAGCCCTTTCCGGCTTCGAAACTCTCGGTGCCGTCGGGTGGTGTCAGAGTGATATGGAATGGCTCTTCGCCATAGTGCACATCATTTCTGTCGTTGAACATGATTATATTGACCGTCATTTGTTCTGCCGGCGCTACCAGCAGATAGTCGCCTATGGCCTGCGGATGCCGCATGTAGGGGTCAGTTATCGCGACATCAGCTTCGTTGTAGTCCAGTCGTTTGAATTGTATGCTGTCGGCTATGTTGCCGTTGTCGTCTATGTATAGGTCTTTCAAATGCATGTTCCGCTGTGAGTCTTCCATGAATTGCAGTTGCAGCGGATATTGTGCTTCGTCATGGCTGGCCACTGTCATTGTCGCTTTGCCAAATGATGATATACTGATGTCTCGCACGTAGGCTTCAAAACATGCAGAGCTGTCACCACGCTCTGTCAGGTCGCCGCCGGGATACAGTTCAAACCTTACCTTTGTCAGATAGTGGTTCATGCGGATGTAGGGGCTGATCTCATGATTGGCCGAAAATGTGCTGTAATAGTTGTCCAGCAATTCGTCCCTGTTGCTTTTTGAGTTGATGGCTGTTATCTGTGCATCGGTCAGTGCAGCTTTGCCGCCCATTATGTCTTGTGTGCCGTCAAACTCAATGTCAATGTCGATGTAATCTCTCTGCCTGTCAATCTTGCTGACCGGGCAGTCGTCTATGTGGTAGGCGAAGAAGTCATAGGACTTGTAGTAGTCTTGAGTATTATAATATATTATGGAGTCCGGTTTTTCCACCCAATCGAGCATCTTGAAATCGGCAGTATTGAATTTGGCCTTTTTGCCTCTCCCGTCTGTCGCAGAGTCGTGGCGTGTGGCATCGATCAGGCAGATGCTGCCTGCCGTGTTTGTCGAGTCGCTCCAATTGATTCTCATGTCACAGTCTTGTGACTTGCTGAACGAGTAGATGTAAAATTCGGCGTTCGACCACACGATGCTGTCGAGCCTTTGTTGTCCTGTCAAGTCTCCGAATGTGCCGTACCCTTTGCTCTCGATCATAGGTGCATCACCGAGAGAGATTAGGACGGGCATGGGTTCTGCCTCATAATCGATGGCTTCATCCTTAATGGCTTCACCTGTATAGTCATTTCTTTCGCATGAAGCAATGGCTATGGCAAATAGCAGCATGTATGAGAGTCTTTTCATTTCTTTCTTAGATTTGCTTATATTTCTTCTTCGATTTCCATTTCGTCCCATCCGCTTATCCCATTGCTGTTGCCTTGGGCAATCTCAGTCGCGTCAATGTCGAGCCTGTCGCCGACCCTGATAGATGCATCTTTGGTTGCTTGTGTCAAAGTCCTTCCGTCAGTCCCGATAGTCGTGAGGCGTGCCGACGTTATCTCCGGGCAAATGTTCTGGGTGGCCGAGATGACGTGTGATGTCTCGTTGCCATCGCTGTCTATGACTGTGAGTCCTATGCCTATGCGCAGTATGCCCGGGCCGGAAACCACATCGTCGTCAGCACCGGCGATAATCGTGAAGGCATCAATGTGGCCTTCATAGCTGTATTCCGCCCATCCGGCTGCGTGTGATGTCTGTGTGGCTTTCCCGTCGAGGAACATCCTTTTTAGAGACACGGCCTGCATGGTCTCATCCACGAGTTTTATTGAGGGGACAACGCCTGAAATCTCTGCTACGACACCATCTTCGCCAATGCTTATCGAGTCTCCGTCTTCTGCTGTCACTCTTATGGTGAAGTTGAAGCGTATGTTTTGCGTCAGCCTTTCGAAACCCAAAAGTCTTTCGCCTGACGCATTGCCATTGGTGAACGTCATTTTTATGTTTTTGGCCATGAATTTTGGTCCGCTGTTGCTGATGAATTTATATCCGGGGTTTCTGTCGATCCATGGATGTCCGTCTATGGTCGGCATCATGCTGTCGTCGGTGATTTCATTATAGGTCATGCTCAGGTCTTTCATGCCTATTGCTTCCGGCCGGGTCACAAAGTCTACCAGCGGAACAACCTCTGTATAGTCGTCTTTGCTGACCACCAATATGGAATAGTCACCGTTCAAGATTTTGAACGATTCCTTGCCGTTGGCCGTGGGGATTGTGTCATTCGGGACAGTCACACTGTCGGTCACAGTCGTGTCGGCCGCAAGTGTGTCAGCGGGTTGCTTGTCCACGACATTGTCCTCGATAAACGGTGAATAAGGGCTCTCGTAGAGGAACAGCGAGTTGGAATCGGTTACAAAATATGTATGGCTTGTCTCATTGAGCCTTGCCGTGATGACATACATCTCGTCGCTCTTTTGCCCGGCATATTTCCCCCAGTCGTATATGAGGTTTATGTCGGCCAGTGATGCTTCGCTGTCCGGCTCATATATGTCTATCCTTTCACACGATGATGCTATCATTACAGCCATCACTGTGAGGCATCTGCCGATCATGGCTGCCTTGTGTCTTGTGTGCTTTGTCATTTTACGCCCTCCTCATTCGTTTCGCTGACTTCTACGGCTTCGGCCGTTTCGGCCTTTTTCTTTTTCCTTGACTTTTTGCTCTTTTTCTTGTCATTGGTTATGGCTGTGTCATCGTCATTGCTGTCG
>DWUP01000011.1 GCA_020012075.1 Candidatus Avibacteroides avistercoris | reverse complement strand
TCCCGCCACGCCGCGTTACGCCCGGAAGAATTATTCCTTTTGTAACACGATAATGCCACCCGTTTTTTATCTTTACAGCCAAGAAGCTCAGTTTGACTGTAAACAGTGAGAGCCATGCGAAGTGTAATACTTAAGGTGACAGTGGCGTGTGTCATGGCCTGTTCGTCAGCGGCCTTGGCATCGAGAGCCCAGAATGTGCCGGTGACGCCGTTTGGCAATCTGGCTGTGGCATTTGGGGCCGGCGTCACGGGTATAGGGCTTGAGGTGGCTACGCCGCTGCACCGGTGTCTGGTGCTGAGGACGGGGCTGACGGTCATGCCGCTCAACTTCAATGCGCGGTTTGACATCGACTATGGGGATGGTGACAGGTCTATGGACGGGCTGATTGCTTCGCATCCGTGGTTGAGGGATGAATTGCGCGACAGGGGGCTGCCTGTCACCAGCAAGGACTTGCCCGAGGACGTAGATTTCACTGCCCGCTTCGGGCTGCTGCGCGGCAAGTTGCTCTTCGACTATTACCCTTTCAGACGCACCACCTTTCATCTGACGGCGGGCATATATTTCAACAACGGGCGGCTATTGTCACTCCGTGGCTCGATGCCCGACCAAGTGACAGCTGTGGCAGGGGTCATCGATGGCGGAGTGGAGGAGCAGTACCGCACGGCCATCAACCTCTCTGGTCATGTCATCTCGACCGACGGCGACGGACGGCTCGACGCGGAGATAAGTGCATGGCGTGTCAATCCATATATCGGCATAGGCATAGGTCATGCTATCCCTGAGCGTCGTTTCGGTTGTCAGTTTGACGTCGGTGTCATGTTTCACGGCAAGCCTGCCATCACCAGTGCCAATGCCTCGGTCATGCCTGTCCATGGCGACGGACTCGAAAGCAACGGGCTCGTCGAGGCATTGGGCAATATGACAGTCTATCCCGTCGTCAGCCTGAAGCTGATAGGCCGCATTTTCTGAAGTCTGTGCCATTTGCAAGCCTTTCACTATCTTTGCCCGACCAATAATATAGTTAAAAGACCGACAGTATGAGCAAAAACAAGTTATCGAAGTTTGCTGACATGGCCACTTACCCACATGTGTTCGAATTCCCCTATTCAGTATTGCGCGATGGCAATGTGGATGTCAAGGGCAAATGGAATGAATTCTTCGGCAACGACAATCCCATCGTGCTCGAGTTGGGGTGCGGTCGAGGTGAATATACTGTGGGGCTGGCATCACGATATGCCGACCGTAATTTCATAGGCGTGGACATCAAGGGGGCGAGGATGTGGAGCGGAGCGACACAATCGTTGCGTGACGGATTGCATAATGTGGCTTTCCTGAGGACAAACATCGAGATGATCGACAACCTCTTTGACACCGATGAGGTGGATGAAGTGTGGATTACCTTTCCCGACCCGCAAATGAAGAAGGCCACCAAAAGGCTGACATCGACATATTTCATGCAGCGCTACCGTCATTTCCTCAAAGACGGCGGGCTGGTGCACCTCAAGACAGACAGCAATTTTCTTTATACCTATACATCCTATATGGTCAAGGCCAACGGTCTGCCCGTCGAGGTCATGACCAACGACCTTTACGGCTCAGGCATGGCGGGTGACATCCTGTCAATCAAGACATACTATGAGATGCAATGGATTGAGCGCGGCTTGTCCATACGTTACATCTGTTTCCGCCTCCCGCACGAAGGTTTGCTCGTAGAGCCTGATGTGGAAATCGAACTCGACTCTTATCGCAGCTACAACCGCAGCAAGCGTAGCGGCAAGGCGACATCGCGATGAGGAGCATGATGTGACGGAATAGTAAATGATAGAACGAACCGAACAAAATAATTGAACTTATGACTATTTATCCCAAGATGATAACCGATGCTCTCGCTACGGTCCGCTATCCCGGTACGGGCAAGAGTGTCGTCGAGATGGACATGGTCGAAGACGATATCAGAATCGATGGCGACAAAGTCTCGTTTTCGCTCATCTTCGACCGTCCCACAGACCCTTTTATCAACTCTGTCGTCAAGGCTTGCGAGGCAGCCATATTGACATACGTGGGTGAGCAAGTGCAGATACGAGGCAACATCTCGGTCGTGACACGCAAGAAGGCACGTCCTGAGGTGGAAAAACTCCTGCCGGATGTCAAGAACATAATAGCCGTGTCGTCGGGCAAGGGCGGCGTAGGCAAATCGACCGTGGCGGCCAATCTCGCCGTGGCACTGTCGCGGCTCGGCTATAAAGTCGGCCTGCTCGATGCTGACATATTCGGGCCGTCTGTGCCAAAGATGTTCCACGTCGAGGATGCACGTCCTTATGCCGAGACCATCGACGGTCGTGACTTGATTGTCCCGATTGAAAAATATGGCATCAAGCTGCTGTCGATAGGTTTCTTCGTCGATCCTGACCAGGCTACATTGTGGCGTGGCGGTATGGCAAGCAATGCTTTGAAGCAGCTCATCGGCGACAGCGCATGGGGTGACCTCGATTACTTCGTCATAGACTTGCCGCCCGGGACGAGTGATATTCACCTGACCATAGTGCAGACATTGGCAGTGACAGGTGTGGTAGTGGTCACTACACCGCAGGATGTCGCTTTGGCCGATGCACGCAAAGGTATAAATATGTTCACCAATGATAAGGTCAATGTCCCTATCCTTGGCATTATCGAGAATATGTCATGGTTTACTCCCGCCGAGTTGCCTGACCACCGTTACTATATCTTCGGCAAAGATGGCGCACGGCGTCTCGCCGAAGAGACTGGAGTGCCGCTGCTCGGGCAGATTCCTATCGTGCAAAGCATTTGCGAAAGCGGAGACAACGGTGCTCCTGCAGCACTCGATGACAATACCGTCACAGGGCGGGCGTTTGTTGAACTGGCTGAAAATGTGGTACGCCAGACCGAGCAACGCAACGCCGACCTCGAACCGACACGCATCGTCAAGGTCACGCGCAAATGACCCCCTGTCACCTTGTTTTGTGCAATTTCACAGCAAGGTCAGTAATAACGATAAATGCAGCCCCGGCATCCCGGGGCTGCATTTAGACTTTTGCCCGATGGCATAGTATGTCGTCGGCCTTAGGGTGCTATGCCGTGGCTTGCGGGGTCGTATGCTGTCGCCGTGGCATAGTATGTAAAAAGGCCATGCTCACCGTGTGCCGTCGGTGTGGCATCTGGCGGGCATGGCCGCGGTCGTCGTGGCAAGTGTCAGGCTTCTGTCTTTGCCCTGTCCCAGTATTGGTCCATCTCGCCGAGGGTCATGTCGCCCAGCGTTTTGCCGTCTTTCTTGCTCTCGGTTTCGAGGTAGTTGAAACGCTTGATGAACTTCTTGTTTGTCCTCTCGAGTGCATTGTCGGGATTGACTCCATAGAGTCTTGCGGCGTTGATGATGCTGAACAGCAGGTCGCCAAACTCGGCCTCGATGTCGTCTTGGTCGCCGCGTGTGATGGCTTCTCTGACCTCTGCGTTCTCTTCGGCCACTTTGTCCCAGACGTCTTCGCGTTTCTCCCAGTCGAAACCTACGTTGCGTGCCTTGTCCTGTATGCGGTAGGCTTTGATGAGCGATGGCAGGCTGTCGGGCACTCCGCCGAGGACGGTCTTGTTGCCGTCCTTTTCTTTCAGCTTGAGTGATTCCCAGTTTTTGAGCACTTGGTCTGTGTCTTCGGCCTTGATGTCACCGAATACATGTGGGTGGCGATAGACGAGTTTGTCGCAGATGGCGTCGCACACGTCCTTGATGTCAAAGTCTCCCGTCTCTGAGGCCATCTTGGAATAGAAGGCGATGTGCATCAACACGTCGCCCAGCTCCTTGCAGATGTTGTGCATGTCGTGGTTGATGATGGCGTCGCTCAGCTCGTAGGTCTCTTCGATGGTGTTGGTGCGCAGACTGTCGAAAGTCTGTTTGTGGTCCCACGGGCATTTCTCGCGCAGCTCGTCAATGATGTCGAGCAGCCGTTGGAATGCTTCCAGTTGTTGTTTGCGTGTGTGCATTGATGTGTCTTTTGCTGTGTTACGGTTGGTCAGTCTTTGAGATAATAGTTGATGTAGGTCACGACACGGACTTTCTTGATATATGGTGTGTTGGCGTCGCGGTCGCTGATTGAGAATTGTCCTTGGCGTGCTGTCTGTATCTTGCCGAGTTTGCTTTCAGAGTCCTTTGCAAATTTGTCGGCGGCTTCGCGCGCGGCTTTTGTGGCTTCCTCGATCATTGTCGGCTTGATGGAGTTTAGCCCGGTGAACTCATAGTTGATGCTGTTGTATTCATTGACCAGCACTATGCCTTTGGCGAGGAGTTGCTCCTGTTTGTTCACGGTCTGATAGACGGCATCGACGTTTGATGTCGATACTGTGATGGTCTTTGTGACGTTGTAGCGCGGTGCTTTGTTGGAGTCAGACAGATAGCGGTCGTTCATTTTGTCATAGACTGATGCCGGATTGCGGTAGATGTCCTTGTCGTCTATCTTGTTGCTGTGGAGGAATTCGACTATTGTCTCTTCCGTTTGCTTGATTTGTGTGTACAGTGCTTTCAGATTGTCGCCCGATGCATTGAATGTGATATTCCACGTGGCACGGTCGGCCTTCACTTCTTTCTCAGACAGTCCGCGCACCTCGATGGTGCGTGAGTTCTCGGTGAAACTCTTGATACCGTTTTTGATGGCATTGCCGCATAGGAATATTCCCAATGCAATGATGATGGCTTCGATTTTCCATTTCATAGTTATAAGTTTTTACGGTTTGTATGCATTGATGGCCTGTTTGTGGCAAAGTTATGTTTTATATGCAAATGTCGTATGCCAAAAGACTGTTAATGATGCTTTGCCCGATGACGGATGAGTGATTGCCGGTGTGTAGGGGGATGGTGCCTCAGCGGATGGCGGCGTGTATAAAAAAGGAGGGCATCCCACAGGGGATGCCCTCGGTGTGTGTCGTGTCATTTCGTCCTCTTGACGGTGTGTATGACCTTGCCGTCGCGGTCGATCATGTGGAGATCTATCTCGTCTTTGTTCACCGTGATCAGCGAATAGCCCGTAGCATCGCTGCAAAACACTGTGCCATCGACAGGCTTGACTTCGCGTGACAGCGAGCCTGACGAATTGACCACATAGTCGATGTCTGACTCCGGCATACGGATGTGCTGGAAGTTGTGGATGTGGCCGCAGATGTAGAAATCGACATTGCCGTGCTTGCGCAGGATGGTGTCGAGGCGACGCTGCATGTCGGTGCGCTCTGTGTCATTCTTGTCGGTGTCTGCATAGATGGGATGATGACCCACGACGATGACCCAGTCCTCCTTGGCGACAGTCAGCACCGAGTCTACCCACTCGAGTTGTGCATTGAGGTCTTGCTTGCCGGCATCGGGATATTTGTCGGTGTCCTTGCGGTACTTGTCGATCATCGGCGGCGTGTCGGTCATGACAAGGCGCACGGTGATGCCGTCTTCCTCCATCACCTTGGTATAGTAGCGGGCCGGCATCTGCCAGCGTGCGCTGACATTGCTGTAATCGATGACTGCCTGAGTGTTGCCGCGGTACTCGTGGTTGCCGAGGATGGGATACCACGGCAACATAAGGTCGGGGTGACTGTAGATTAGCTCGTAATTGGTCATCCAGAGGGGGTCATCTACGCTGCGCACTCCCTCGAAGTGGTGCACGTCACCGGCGGCCACGACAAACTCGATGTCGATAGCCTCGGCCATGCGTCCCATCAGTTCGGCTATGGGTTTCTGGTCATAGTAGCCGTTGCGCCCGAGGTCGTTGGCGAGATAGAAGTTGAGCGGACGCTCCAATTGCTTCCATGCGGCTGCGTCCTGAGCCTGCATTATTGCCGCACATGCTATGAAAAGCAGGCTTGTTAATAGTCTGTTCATTGGTCTGGTGTGTTATTGATGGATGAAAGACCGCTTCCCGGGGCATTCCCTTATGCTCCTGAGAAGCGGTGTGATAAATGGAATGAATGTCATGTCTGAGTGGACGGATCAGTTAGCGGCATAGCAACCGAACCATGCACCTACACTTGGCGAGTTGTAGACTTCGCCACCGATGTTGAGGCCACTGGTCGAGAAGTGCGGGCGTGCAAACTCATCGCTGCCGCTGTAGGCACCTTCGATATTGACCGTCGGGTGGAAGTCCCAGTTGTCGTCATAGATGACGTTTCTCATGCTTGCCCCTTCGAGGTCATAGTTGGCAAACTGCGGATTGTAGTAGTTGCCCTCGGTGGCTATGACACTGTGGCTGTCTACGCCCGGGATAGTCGTGCCGTCTTCGGCTACGCTTTGCTCGAAGTGATAGTCCTCATGGGCATAGTTGTAGCCCTGCCATGCATATTCGATGCCTTGACCCATGATGATTTCGCCATCGTCTTCCCATTTCTCGATGATGAGGTCGCTCTTGGTCGATGCCGAGACATAGCAGTTGTAGTCTATGACCGAGCGGGCGTCGAAGCCTGCATCAGGATTGTTGGGGTTGGCCCAGTCAGGCACTTGGGCGCGGTATTTGCAATTGACCATCATGTTGTTGAAGACGTTGGCCAGCACATTCTCTTGTGCATAGATGCTCCCGCCTTTCTCGCCGTCACGACGCCACCCCGCGTTGAGGATGGTGTTGTTGTAGGCAGTAATCTCGGCCTGGTAGCGCGTCTCGCTCTGTCCTGAGCTTGACAACTTGAGTCCGTTGGTGTTGGGCGAATACATGATGTTGTAGGCTACATCGACGATGCAACCGGACTTGACGTTTACGGCCTCTTCACCGTCATATCCGTTGCCGGCGAAGATATTGTTTGCTATTATGGCTTGTCCTCCCATCATGTAGATGCCGTCAGACTGGCCGTAGCGGATGATGTTGTTGGTGATCACATAGCGGCCGTTGGGGTTGTTGGTCGTTATCTGAGGATAAATGTCATCACCTGCCTCATAGTAGCCTGCATCGGCAGATGGCGAGCCTTGCACGACTTCACCGCCGGTATATTCGATAATCGTGTGGTCGATGAGCATCTCGTCGCATGACTCGTAGGCCACGATGCCGCCCCATTCATGCTCGACTTTGTGGATATTGGCCGTAGTCCTCTCGGCTTCAGGTATGGTCATCAGGATGGGGCGCTCTTCGCTCCCTTTGCAATAGAGGTTGCCCCTGACGATAAACTCCACAGGCACGTGGTTGGAGCCGACACCATCGGTGGTGAATACGACGGTGACACCCTCTTCAATAGTCAGGCTCTGTCCTTCGGGCACTGTGATGTGGTCGGTCACTGCTACTGTCGTGCCGGCAGTCCAAGTCCCGGACACATCCCCCGAGACCACCATGTCGGCTCCGTCGGTAGGATCTCCCTTGTCATCGTCGTCATCTGTCTGTGTCGGTGGCACGATGTCATTTTCATCATCATCGCTACATGATGTCGTAGCCAATCCCATTGTCGCCATCATGGCAACTGCATAGAATAGATACTTGAATTTCATAGGAATTAATTGATTGTGAATGTTGTTGTATAAGTTGATTTTATAGTTTCTGTCAGAGTCTGTAACGTATGCCTATCATGAATGTCCGTCCACTCCACGACTCTCTCTCGACGACATTGCCATCGACGCGCCTTGAGGTGACATTCACCGTGTGCGGGCCTGCATTGATATAGCGCAGGAGCGGTGTGTCGAGCAGGTTGGATGCCTTGGCATAGATGGTCAGACCGAATTTGAAGCTCTTCTCCACCGAAGCATCGAGCTGGAAGTAGCCTTTCTCCCAGATGTCATCATCGAGCCATGTCGAAATCTCGGACAGGCGTTTGCCGGTGTATGACCCGAGTATCTGCCCTTCCCATCCGTATTTGCTGCTTTTGAACAGCAGTGAGAGGTTGGCTACGTGCGATGCCTGTCCATAGAGGGGGCGTGTCTGTTCCTCCATGACTACGTCATTGCCGACCATTTTCTGCTTCTCTGTCGTGATTGCCGAGTGTGTGTAGGTGTAGTTGGCTTTGATGCCAAACCAGTTGAAATACTTCATGACATCGACTTCAACGCCCAGATTGGTGGCTGTGCCGAGATTCATGGGTTTGTAGGTCAGGTCCATTCCCTCGGTGAACAGACCATATTCTATCGGGTCTTGTATGTTTTTGTAAAACAGGCCTATCATGAATTGCTCGCTCGAACTGGGGAAGAACTCATAGCGCAGGTCCAGATTGTCGGCGACGGTGTGTCTCAAATCCGGATTGCCTTCCTCGTTGTAATCGTCACCTATGAGGCTGTAGGGCACAATCTCGAAGAAACTCGGGCGATTGATGGCACGATAGTAGGAGAAACGCAGGTTGGCGTTTTCGTGGACATTGAATTTCAAATGTGCGCTCGGCAGCCAGTCCCAGTATTTCTGTGCACCCTCGGGGGCTGAATTGTCCTCCGGGAATTTCAGTACATAGCCTTGGTCTGTATGCTCGGCACGGATGCCGACGTTGATTTCCCACAATGGTCTGACATATTTGGCCATGAGGTAGGCCGCGCCGATGCGCTCGGTAGCGTCATAGTTGAGCGGGTCTGCGATGTTGCCATAGCGGCGTCGGGGCGTGAAGACTATGTCATCGAAGTTCTTCCAATCATAGCCGGTCTCGGAATTGAACGTGTAACTGTTGAAGAAGCTGCTGCGCTGCTTGTCCCTGTATAGCCCGCCGACCTTGAAGTCAATGCTTTGGCGGCCGTCTATCTTCAGTTTATAGCTCAGGTTGGCTTGGGCGAAGAGGTCTCGGTCGGAGTTGTGTTCCCAGCGTCGCTCTGCACTGTTTTGCGAGTAGACCCGCCGGCCGTTGAATTCCATTTTGACCTCGTCAGGAGTTTCGTTGTAGGCTTTTGACCCGCCGGCTGCCCAGTCGAGCATCAATGCTCCGTCGTCGAGGAACTTATGGATGCCCTTGAGTGTCGAATTGAATATATATTGGTGGTTCCACTCCAGCCTCACTTCGCGGTCTGCATCGTCATGTCCGTCGCGCACCTCGCCTTCGCGCATGTCGATATATCCGTTGTACCACGTCAGCTTGTTGGTGCTATTGATGTTGTAGTCGAGTTTTATGTGGGCTCCGGTGCGCATCTGGCGCACGGAATAATTCCTGTGGAGTGTACCGTGGAGCGACTCTCCGGGCTTGTACTCGATGTTGCTCTCGCGGCCGCGGTTGGTGCTTTGGAAGCTGCCGGCAATCATTATGCCCAGTTTGTCGCCGAAGAAGCGGTCGCCATAGGACATGCTGGCGGTCAAGTCGGGCAGTGGTGTCCTCTCGGTGACGTGCAGCGGGGCTTTGTCAAAGTATTCGGCCCGCATGATGCTCCCGAGCTGCGTCGTCCCGAGGCGTTCGTCGGGGGATTTCTTGTTGATTGCTCCCCAGTTGAATGACTGGAAATCGCGGTCGAAATACATCGAGTTGTAGCCCGTGGATATGTTGGCCGTGAATTGTCTCTGCGCCGGTGCGTCTTTCATCACCAGATTGACCGCGCCGCCGATCCCGTCGCCCTCCATGTCTGCGGTCAGTGATTTGGTCACTTCGAGCCTGTCCAGCATCTCTGAGGGGAATATGTCGAGCGGCACGAAGCGGTTTTTGTTGTCCGGACTCGGTATCTTTACGCCATTGACGAGGGTATAATTGTAGCGTTTGTCCATGCCACGCAGGATGGCGTACTGCCCGTCGCCGCTGCTGTTGCGCTCGATGGTCACGCCCGACATCCTTTGGATCACGTTGGCCACCGTGATGTCAGGCGACAACTCTATGGCCTTTGCGCTCATGACATTGACCACATTCATGGCGTGCTTTTCGATTCCGCGTGCGCCGGCCTCGGTCCTGCCGGGGTTGGTGGCGGTGACTGTCACGCCTTCGAGCAGTACTTCGTTGGTCGAGAGTGGGATTTCGATGTCGCCGCTCTTGTCGTCTACCTCTATTTCATAGTCTTTGTAGCCGACGTATGAGCATACGAGTGTGTATCTCTGATGTTTGCTGTTCAGCGTGAAACTCCCGTCAAGGCCTGTGACTGTCCCCTCTGACGGGTTTTCCTTTATGGTAATCGTGGCTCCTATTATTTCTTCCCCTGTCTTTGCGTCTTTGACTTTACCTCTGATGTCGCTTGGACTGGCTGTCAGCGCCGTAAGCAGGAAGAGACTGATCAAGAACGGCTTTTGCATCTCTGTGTACCTTTATCTGATTCCGGTGCAAAAGTATCCGTGCTTGTTTACATGGTTTGTGCGATAGTGTTACGATGGGAATTAATGTGTGTGACATTTGTGCTACATCATTCGTCGCCGTCTGTGGCGGGCAGGCTGATGGCTTCGGCCGTCTGAATCCATAGCCGGCGCACGTCAGCCCAGTGGTAGTAGGGCAGTATGTCGCTCGCGACGGGCAGTGAGGCTTCGCGCTCGTTGAGCAGCACTTTGACGATGATGTCGCTGTCGTTTTTCCTTTTATAAAAGATGACCTGCACGTTGCCGCACATGGGTATGATGCGATAGGTGCGATAGGTGTCGGCTATGCGCTGCCAGTCACGGATCCGGACTTGGAGGGAATCGATGCCCATCAATGCTGCGAGCGGGGCAAGGTTGGTGTCGTGCCCGTATCTGAGGGTGGCACCGTGTATGCCCGAGGCGATGGCTTCGTCAGCCATGGTGACGAAGTTTGACAACAGGTTGCACTCCAGATAGTACATGTGGCCGCCGCTCAGCGGTGAAGGGCCTTTCTCATAGTACCACTCGAAGTTGTTGCGCTGCCAAAGGTCATACAGCTCATCATCGTCGAACAGGAATCCGAGGCCGGGAGCGTCATAACTGCTCTGGCTTATGCCGTGCAGCTCAAAGAGGTCTTGCATCATTTGCACTCCGTCGATGTTGGCCGCTATGTATGCCGTGTCTGTGAACAGCCGGCTCATGAGCCGGGCGGGGTGGACATAGGCGCTGTCTGCCGCGCGGTAGACCGAGTCTGCATTTGCCAGATGCATGGCTTCGTAGGCTGGATTCTTGTATTTCATATAATAGGCGTCGTGCTGGCTGGCATCCATCGTCAGCGTGATGCCGGGTCTCATGCCCTTGAGGTGCGCGCAGGCAGCCGCCATCGACAGGAATGCCCGTGTCTTGTAGGTGGACCGTGCATCGATGCGTGCGCCGTCGGCGAACACGGCGGGATAGGTCTCGACCATCCTCTCGATGAGTTGTTCGTGCTGGTGTGCTCCCTTCGGGGTCAGTTCGCCATAGCGTCCCTCTGCCATCTCTGCCAGTGACTCGATGACTGCCATTGCCCTCCGGCCGTCGTCGCTCAGCACCCCTGCCTCGTCAGCGGCATGCAGCACCGACAGCGGGCGGGTGTATTTGTGCTCCTTGGTGAGATAGCGCGAGCCATGCCGTGCGAATGTAGAGATGTAGAACGGTCTGTAGCCTCGCGGCGCAGGTGTCAGTCTCACTTCGGGTGCATGGTATGCGAGATATTTCCCGGCGGCGAGGTCGGGACATTCCTCGATTTCGGTTCTTGCCGTCTGTGCCGTCACAAGCACCGGCAATGTGGTGGCGATGAGCCACAGCCTGATGGTCTTCATTGTTCAGAGTTTTTAGTATGGCCGAATATAGCGAAAGGCGAAAGCACAGCCCAAGGGCGGGAGCTTGCTTGCACCCGCGCTATGCCGAGCCGCATCCTGTATTCGTGAAACAAATATACGGATGATTGTAGGACCTTGTATCGCCACGGCATAGCCGTTGGCTTTTCTCCCTGCCCTTGAAATGTTTTTGCAAAGTCTTTGTAGTGCCGGCGACTCATGCCGGGTGCCGGCGGCTGTGGCATCTGACCCTGTTGCCGGTGGCATACGGTGGTAGCGGTCATGGCATACGGCCTTTTGGCACCTGGCATGCAATGCCGTCGCACACGGGGTCTGATGCCGCGGCTCAAAAGACGGACGCCGCCTGAAGGGGCTTTCCCCTCAGGCGGCGTCTGCTCAGGCTCTCGCGTGTGCCGGCATTATTTGAGGATGCCGAGCTGCTTGAAGCATTTGTAGAGTTTGTCCACTGCTATGTCTATTTGCTCCTTGGTGTGTGTCGCCATGAGGGAGAATCTGATGAGTGTGTCCTCGGGCGAACATGCCGGCGGAATGACCGGATTGACGAAAACCCCTTCGTCGAAGAGCATCCTTGTCACGAGGAAAGTCTTCTCCATGTCGCGCACATAGAGCGGTATGATCGGGGTCGATGTGTTGCCGATTTCGAAGCCAAGGGTGCGGAAACTGTCCAAAGCATAGTTGGTGATGTCCCAAAGGTGCTGGATGCGCTCGGGCTCGGTCTTCATGATGTGCAGTGCCGCGCGCGCGGCTGCCGTGGCCGCCGGTGTGGCGCTCGCACTGAAAATGTAGGAGCGTGAGTTGTGCCGCAGGTAATTGATGATTGTACTGTCTGCTGCGATGAAACCGCCGATGGATGCGAGTGATTTGGAGAATGTGCCCATGATGAGATCCACGTCGCCTGTCAAGCCATAGTGATTGCAAGTGCCGCGCCCGTGGTCACCGAGGACACCGAGTCCGTGGGCCTCGTCGACCATTACATTGGCGTTGTATTTCTTGGCCAGACGGGTGATTTCGGGCAGGTTTGCGATGTCACCCTCCATGCTGAAGACGCCGTCCACGACTATCAGCTTCACCCTGTCGGGGTCGCACCCTTGGAGAACTTTCTCCAAAGACTCCATGTCATTGTGCTTGAATTTGAGTCCCTTGGAAAATGACAGCCTGCGCCCTTCGACGATTGAGGCGTGGTCAAGCTCGTCGCAGATGATGTAGTCCTCACGTCCCGTGAGACAAGACACGACGCCGAGATTGACTTGGAAGCCCGTAGAGTAGATTATCGCTTCCTCTTTGCCTACAAACTCTGCGAGCTCTTTCTCGAGTTCAAGGTGCAGATCGAGAGTCCCGTTCAGGAATCGTGAGCCGGCACATCCGGTGCCATATTTTTTTGTAGCCTCGACAGCGGCTTCAATGACTTTGGGATGGTTGGTAAGCCCGAGGTAAGAATTTGAGCCGAACATAAGCACTTTGCGGCCACTCATAATGACTTCGGTGTCTTGCTGGCTCTCTATACATCTGAAGTAGGGGTATACGCCTTTTGCCTTAACTCTCTGCGGCAAATCATATTTCGCCAATTTGTCTTGTAGCAGTCCCATAATGTATGTAATGTAGTTTGTGTCTGTTTGATTGTTCTCCTGTTGCCCCGCGATGCCTGCGGATGACTGTCATTTATGTTTCTCGATAGATGATATCCTGAACGCTGAATAGGTCTCGAAGATAGTGGCAATGCACAGGCAGCCTATCCACTCGTTGCCGGGACGGTCTGACATCATCAACGCTCCGCAACCGATGAATAGCAGCGAAGCTATCACCTGCTGTATCTTGAGACGCTTCAATGTGATGTCGTCGGGCTGGCGGTAGGCGGCCAACCGTCCTATCGCAGCAAGGATACTGCCGCACAAGAATATGACTGCGGCCTGACGCATGTCGGCGGCACGCAGCACCAATGCGGTCAGCATGGCGAGTGAGCCGAGGATAAATGTCAAGTCTGCCAGCTTTTTCATTTTTTATTTATCAGATAGATGTCTTCGTTTTCTTTCTTCATCAGATACCTTTCGCGGGCAATCCTCTCGAACGACTGCGGGTCATCCTTGATGCTTTCGAGCATTTTGGTGCTTTTATCATATTCGCTGTCATAGCGGTCTATCTCTTTTTGCAGCTCGCTGATGGTCATCTTGTTCTTGAATCTGACCATAAGGTTGTTATCATCAAAGAAAGTGATGTGTATGGTGAAAACCAAAAGGACAATCAGATACTTGTGTCGCTTGATTAGTACCCAGATTTTGCGTAGTTTCCCCATCCTCTAAGATTTTGTGTGACTCGTTGCTTTTATGCCTGCAAAATTAGAAATAATATTTGGGAGTAAGTCTTTACGTGGAAATTAAATGTAAATTTGTCAGCTGACATTCATCCGTTTTATTTTATGGAACAACAATATCTGGTCTCTGCACGCAAGTATCGCCCGGCGAGATTTGACGATGTGGTAGGGCAGGGAGCATTGACGACGACGCTCAAGAATTCGATAGTGAGCGGCAAACTGGCCCATGCCTATCTGTTTTGCGGCCCGCGGGGTGTGGGCAAGACGACTTGTGCGCGCATATTCGCCAAGAATATCAACTGTCTTAACCCCCACGATGGCGAGGCTTGCAACGAATGTGAATCGTGCATGGCTTTCAACGAGGGCAGGTCAATGAATATTTACGAGCTTGATGCTGCCTCAAACAACTCGGTGGATGACATAAGAATGATAATCGAACAGGTGCAAGTCCCGCCGCAAATCGGCAAATACAAAGTGTATATCATCGACGAGGTGCACATGCTCAGTGCGGCGGCATTCAATGCCTTCCTCAAGACATTGGAGGAACCGCCCTCTTATGCCATATTCATACTCGCCACCACCGAGAAGCATAAGCTGCTGCCCACGATATTGTCACGCTGCCAGATATATGATTTCAGCCGCATGGAAGTGGCTGACATCATGTCGCATCTGAAGCATGTGGCCGCTTCAGAGGGTATAGAAGTCGAGGAGGAGGCACTCAATCTCATCGCGCGCAAGGCGGATGGTGGCATGCGTGACGCCCTTTCGATCTTTGACCAAGTGGCCAGCTACGGCAGTGGGCGGGTGACCTATGCCGCAGCACTTGCCAATCTGAATGTCATCGACTATGACCATTATTTCCACGTAATGGATAAAGTGAAGGAGCATGACGTGCCGCAGATACTGTTGCTGCTCGATGATGTCATAAAGAAAGGTTTTGACCCGGGCCAGTTCATAGGTGGACTCAATGACCATCTGCGCAATCTGCTCGTCAGCCGCGATGCTGTGACACTGCCGTTGCTCGACGCACCCGATGATGTCCGCCGCCGCTATCACGAGCAGGCGATGAAGTTCTCACAGAAGTTTATATACAGTGCCATGAGACTCGTCAATCAGTGCGATATGCAGTATAAGCAAAGCAGGAACAAGCGCCTGCAAGTCGAGCTGACATTGATTCTCGTCTCGCAGTTGGGTGATGAAGGCGAAGACCCGTATGCGGGGCACCGCCCCGCAGAATTGAAACCAGTGTTTGCCGTCAGTGCCGGTGAGCGTGCGGCAGACAAAAAGCAGCAGCCAAGTGAAAAGCAAGAACCCGCCCCACAGCCCGTGCCGCGACAGGTCGCGAGCGAACCCAAGCCGGACTATCACAGGACGGCCGCCGGAAGGTCGCAGGGAGTAGGATTCTCGATAAAGGGATTTACTGCGGTCAAGCCCGCGCCCGCCGGGCAGCAGACTGCAGTGGAACAACAGCAATCATCCGATGAGGCCGGCGTGGCGGCGAACAGCCCTGTCGATGACAATGAACTGGGCATCCAGTGGCGTGTGTATGCCAACAAGATGCCTCTGGAAGACAAGGCCATAAGTGCGAGGATGCTGAATATGACCCCCCGCATGATTTCTGACACGACATTTGAAGTCAAAGTCGAGACAGACAGGGTGCGTGACATGATTTGCGAGAGGCAGAATGACATTGTAGCGACCCTGCGTAAGGAATTGCACAATGCGAATCTTGCAATGCAAGTGTCTGTAATGGAACGTGGAGAGATAAAGATTGCCGTTTCGCCAAAGGAAAAGTTGCAGGAGTTGCAGGCAAAAAATGCAGATGTCGCCGAGCTGGTCAAGGCTTTTGACTTGCATTTTGACTGATGTGCCGATTGCCGCGGCGGCACGTCATGGCCGCCGTCACGGTGTGTCAGGCGTATTATTGCTATCTATTATATTAGGTTAAATCATCATAACTCCGGCGCGGCAGTGACGTGTGTTGGCGGTCAGACTTGCTATCTTTAGCTGCGAAACAATCATCGCTTATATGCCAATGCGACTGCCGACATCCGAGCAAAAATCATCCTGCCCCATTGGAAAATGGTTGCTTGCCATTAGCATTATCATACTACCTTTTTGCTCCTTGCATACGACCCCGCAGGGAGTGGCAAGGGATGCCGTGGCGGGTGACTCGGTGCGTATCGACTTGCCGTTTGAAATCAATTTTGACCTCAATTTCGGTGTGAAGCCGGAGATGAGCGACAGCTTGTCATTGTTTCTCGGCGTGCGTCATCTCCCGCAGTCATATATTGATGACGGTGAGGCACCGATGCTGACACTGAAACCTTATAATTGCTTCACGAGATACGACGAGGACCCTATACATTGGCAGACTATGGCCGGCATGATGAAACTCCCAAGGGCGGTGAAACAAAACGTCTATGTGCCGTTCAGCATAGGGCGTTTCAGCACTGCGACATCGGGCGGGGCAGGATTCGTCATCAGTTTTTCGATGGAAGATATATTGCAGTCGATATTCAGCAAGACTTACAGGGCAAAGAAGCATAATGCCAAGCATGCGAATGCTTGGAAGACCTATTGATCACTTCTGCTTGTGATAGCGCCAGAACTCTATCCCTTTGACCGTGGCTGTCATGGTGCTGCAGCATGGCTCTGACGTCGTGAGGTAAAATGACAGGGCTATTTTGTCAAGTCTTGCGTCCCGAGTCTCTATCACAATAGAGTCGGTGCGGCTCTCGGTCGTGTTGAGTGCGACGGTTTGCGTCGAGTCGTTTTTATAGCTCATCGTGACGGCCGTCAGCAGTGTCACTGGTGCGCTGCCGCCGGTGATGTCATATTGTGCCTTGAGCATGACCTTGTCGCCCGGATGGAAGGTGGTGTCAGCCTTTTCGTCAAACAAAACCAAAGATTTGTTGGGCAGCGTGGACAATGTGTATTCTTTCATTCCTCCCCAGATGTCTGCCGTGTCTGCCGATATGGCCTTGACAAACTTGTTCTCACGCATCCTCAGTACGCTCTCGATGGCGTCCAGACGGCTGCTGACGCGCCGCTCTACGTTTTCATAGATCTGGACTATCTGTCCGGTGTGTCTGGAGTACCAGGCCATGGATGAATCGAAAACGGCTTCATCTATGCCGTGTTTTGCCAGAGCATAATTCTTGTATGGCTCTTTTTTGTATTTCTGCGCATAGTTGATGTCGGACGCCACTGATTGTGCCAAGTGATAGTCATAGAGCAATTCCTCCATCTTGTCGGGCGGGATGACGTTTTCTGGCATCTTGTCCCTGCATCCTGCGGCCAGTATTGCTGCGAAGCAAAGGCTTATATATATGTTAGTCGCCCTTCTTGCCATTCAACAGACGGTTTAAGTATTTGCCATAAAACAATAGCAGGGCTATGACGCCGCAGCTGATGGATGCGTCGGCAAAGTTGAACACGGGGCTGAAGAAAATGAAATGCTCGCCGCCTACGAAAGGCATCCATTCGGGCCAGTAGGTGTCGATAATGGGGAAATAAAACATATCCACCACTTTCCCGTGCATCCAGCCTCCGTATCCTTGCCCTACTGCGGTCAGTGTGGCTTTTGTGAACGGGGTACTTTCGGTATATATGGCTCCGTAGAACACATTGTCGATTATGTTGCCCGCAGCACCGGCAAATATCAGTGACAGGCAAATCAGGAAACCGGTCTTGGCCTCATGCTTGACGGATTGGTGTATCATGTAGCCTATCAGTCCCACAGCAATCAGTCTGAACAGCGTCAGAAACAGTTGTGGCATGATTTGCAGTCCCCATGCTATGCCGTCGTTTTCGATGAAAAATATCTGAAACCAGTCGGCAACGTATATGCTCTCCCTTAGGAACATGTTGGTCTTGACTTCGAATTTTATCAATTGGTCAATTATCACAATCAATATGATTGTGGCAATGCATAGGGTGGTGCTTTTGGCTCGTCTTGTCATTCGGTCAAAATTGATGCCGCACCGGACATCGTCCGGTGCGGCAGTCCTTAATGTTTCTTATTGTTCTTTGCCTCTATGCTCAGAGTGGCGTGTGGCACAGCACGAAGCCTCTCTGCCGGGATTAGTTTGCCGGTTTCGCGACAGATGCCGTAAGTCTTGTTTTCGATTCTTACTAACGCAGCTTTCAGGCTTTGGATGAATTTCAATTGTCTCTGTGCCAGTTGTCCGGTCTCTTCACGGCAGAGAGTATTGGCGCCTTCCTCCAGATTTTTGTATGTGGGTGATGTGTCATTGATGTTGTTGCCATCCTTGTTCATCATGCTTTGGCGCAATTCATCGTAGTCCTTTTGTGCTTTGTTCAGTTTCTCTAAGATGATCTTTCTGAATTCTTCCAATTCTTCATCCGAGTATCTGGTCTTCTCGCTCATGGTTTTGTTTTTGATCAGGTTATATTTTTTCTACTGCAATTTTGACGACAGCAAAGTCGAGGTCTGCTTCGACACCGTTGGCAAGGTTGTCGCTGATTGTGATATTCTCAGCTAAAACTTGGTTGCAAATATATGTATTATATTGCTTGATGACAATTTCAATGGTTTCATTTCGGCTTATGGCCACATTGATCTTGTCTGTGATGTCGAAGTTGCTGGATTTGCGCATGTTCTGTATGCGGTTTACCAATTCACGCGCTATGCCTTCATGCCTCAGCTCATCGGTCAGTTCTACTTCCAGTGCCACTGTCAGCTTGCCTTCGTTGGCCACGAGCCATCCCGGGATATCTTCATTGTGTATTTCTATATCCTCTGTCGTCAATGTGACCGGCTGGCCGTTGAGCTCGAAGGTTATAGCACCGTCAGTCTCCAATTTGACAATGTCGTCCTGTGTCATGCCGGCTACGAATTTGCTGACATCTTTCATCTGTTTGCCGAATTTTGGTCCGAGTTTCTTGAAGTCGCATTTTGCACTCTTGACCAATATGCCGGAGGTGTTGTCTACGTAGTTCAGCTCCTTGACATTGACTTCATTGAGTATGAGTGTCTTGACAGCCTCGATGTGTGCTTTGAGCGTGGGGTCGCTGCTGACCGGTATCATGATGGACTGCAGTGGCTGCCGCACTTTGATGTTTACCTTGCGGCGCAGTGCGAGTACCATCGATGTGATTTGCTGTGCCAGCTCCATCTTGCGTTCCAATTGTGTGTCGATGGCGGCCTCGTCGCAGACAGGGAATTCTGTCAGGTGTACAGATGCCTGTGCCTTGTCTGGGGTGCATCCGGTCAGGTCGCAATAGAGCCTGTCGGCGTAGAACGGTGCTATCGGTGCCATCAGTTTTGCCACTGTGAGCAGGCAGGTGTAGAGTGTCTCGTAGGCCGAGGTCTTGTCTTTGCTTTGTCCGCCTCCCCAGAAGCGTTTGCGGTTGAGGCGCACGTACCAGTTGGACAGATTGTCATTGACGAATGCCGAGATGAGGCGTCCTGCTTTGGTCGGCTCGTAGTCATCGAGGTTGCGTTGCACGTCCCTGATGAGTGAATTGAGCTCTGACAGAATCCATCTGTCTATTTCCGGGCGTTCGTCGAGGGGTATGCTTGCGGCGTTGGCGTCGAAGCCATCCACATTGGCATAGAGGGCAAAGAACGAGTAGGTGTTGTAGAGCGTCCCGAAGAATTTCCTCTTGACTTCTTCTACACCTTCCATGTCAAATTTCAGGTTGTCCCATGGCGATGCATTGGTTATTATATACCATCGCAACGGGTCGGAGCCGTTTTCTTCTATTGTCTTGAACGGGTCTACGGCATTGCCCAATCGCTTGGACATCTTATTGCCGTTTTTGTCCAGTACAAGACCGTTTGAGATGACTGCTTTGAATGACACTTGGTCGAAGACCATGGTCGAGATGGCATGGAGTGTATAGAACCATCCGCGTGTCTGGTCCACGCCCTCGGCGATGAAATCTGCCGGATAGACTATGTGTTTGTCCACTTCCTCTTTATGTTCGAAGGGGTAGTGTGCTTGTGCGAACGGCATTGAGCCTGAGTCAAACCATACGTCAATCAAGTCTTTTTCCCTGTACATCGGACGGCCGCTTGGTGAGATGAGTGTGATGTCATCCACGTAGGGGCGGTGCAGGTCGATTTTGTCATAGTTGTCCTTGGTATACAGCCCCGGCGTGAAGTCTTTGAACGGGTTTTCTTTCATTACGCCGGCTGCGACGGCTTTCTCGATTTCGTTGTATAATTCTTCTACCGAGCCGATGCATTTCTCCTCGCTGTTGTCTTCGGTGCGCCAGATCGGGAGCGGGGTGCCCCAATAGCGCGAGCGGCTCAGATTCCAGTCGTTGAGGCTCTCCAGCCATTTGCCGAAGCGGCCTGTGCCTGTCGATTCGGGTTTCCAGTTGATAGTCTTGTTGAGGGCTATCATCCTGTCTTTGCAGGCGGTGGATCTGATAAACCAGCTGTCGAGCGGATAGTAGATGATAGGCTTGTCGGTGCGCCAGCAGTGCGGATAGTTGTGTGTGTGCTTCTCTATCTTGAACGCCTTGTTGGCAGCTTTCAGCTCCATGCAAATCGAGATGTCGAGTGTCTCGTCCTTGTCCGTCAGGTTGGGGTCGTAGGCATTCTTGACGAAGCGTCCTTCGTATTGCTTATACAGCCCGACATTGACCGAGCGGCGCACGAAGTCTTCGTCGAGTTCGTCGAGCGGATAGAATTTGCCGGTCAGGTCTACCATCGGGCGTGCTTCGCCACGCTTGTTGATGAGTTGCAGTGGCGGCACTCCTGCGGCTTTGGCCACGAATGCGTCATCTGCACCGAATGTCGGCGCGATGTGGACTATGCCTGTACCGTCATCGGTCGAGACGTAGTCGCCAAGGATCACCCTGAATGCTCCTTCGCCGGGATTGACCCACGGCAGCAGTTGCTCATATTGCATCCCTTCGAGTTCTGTGCCTTTGTATTCGGCCACGATGCGGTAGGGCACGACCTTGTCGCCTTTCTTGTAGGAGTCGAGGTCGAGTCCCTCGCCTTTGGGGTTGAAGTTGGATGCGACGAGGGCTTTGGCAAGCACGGCGGTCATCGGTTCGCCGGTGTATGGATTGTAGGTCTGCACTGCCACATAGTCAATCTTGGGTCCTACGCAGAGTGCCGTGTTGGACGGCAGTGTCCACGGCGTGGTCGTCCATGCGAGGAAGTAGGGGTTGCCCCATCCGGTCATCTCTCCCTTGGGCGTGGTGATGAGGAATTGTGCCGTCACCGTCGTGTCCTTGACGTCGCGGTAGCATCCGGGCTGGTTGAGCTCGTGTGAGCTGAGTCCTGTGCCGGCTGCGGGTGAATAGGGCTGTATGGTGTAGCCTTTGTAGAGGAGGCCTTTGTCATACAACTGGCGCAACAGCCACCACAGTGTCTCGATGTAGCGGTTGTCGTAGGTGATGTAGGGGTCGTCCAAGTCCACCCAATAGCCCATCCTGTGTGTCAGGTCCGACCACTCCTTGGTGTATTTCATCACTTCCTTGCGGCATGTGGCGTTGTATTCGGCTATGCTGATCTTCTTGCCTATGTCCTCTTTGGTTATCCCCAGAGTCTTCTCCACTCCGAGCTCGACGGGCAGTCCGTGCGTGTCCCACCCGGCTTTGCGCTTGACGTGGAAGCCCTTCATCGTCTTGTAGCGGCAGAAGATGTCCTTGATCGTGCGTGACAGCACGTGATGGATGCCCGGCATCCCATTGGCCGACGGGGGGCCTTCGTAGAACACAAATGACGGTGCGCCTTCTCTTATCTTCATGCTGCGATGGAAGATGTCGCTGTCATCCCACTTCTTCAACACGTCTTTGTTGATTTGTGAGAGGTCGAATCGGGAATATTCGGGGAATTTCTTTACATCCATAAGTCCTGCAATAATCGTTGATATTATAAATTGGTGCAAAAGTACAAAAATTGCGATAACAGAGTTATTATCTCCTCTATATTATGAACATTTGCCTTTGGCACTGTCTTTTTGCTTGATTACATCTCCTTTTGCGTTCATCCTGACGGCATTGTACTCCCGGTGGCCGGGCATCGTGGCGGCAGGGGACGGATGTCATGCGTGCCGGCATCTGTTGCTGTCGGATTTCTTTAGGCTAAAAACATATATTTGCAGCCTAACGTCTACATATTTTTAGGTTAGATATATATATTTGCAGCCTAAATGCTGCGATTTGCACCGCATGCCACGGCGTCCGGCTTCCGGTATTGCCGCGCCGATGGCCGCTCCCCGTGGCACGGATGATTAAAAGGCGGGCATTTGCGACAGCAGGATTAATATTTGTCGATATTTGTTTCACGAATATAGGGTGCGGCTTGGCACGGCCCGCATGCGAGCAAGCTCACAGGCTTGTCTATGCTATCGCCTTTCACTATATTTGCACGTCAAATCAAATGTTAATGGAACAGGCCTATAAGTTTCTATCAAACATTAATTGTCCCGACGACCTGAAGAGGTTGAAGGTCAGTGACTTGCCGGTCTTGTGCGGTGAATTGCGCGATTTCATCATCGATGCCTTGTCGTGCAATCCCGGCCATTTCGCGGCGAGCCTCGGGGTGGTGGAGCTGACGGTCGCATTGCATTATGTGTTTGACACGCCCTATGACCGCATTGTGTGGGATGTGGGGCATCAGGCCTATGCACACAAGATACTGACAGGCCGCCGCGAGCGGTTTGCTACAAACCGCAAGTTTCATGGTCTCAAGCCGTTCCCCTCGCCCGAGGAGAGCGAGTATGACACTTTCACGTGCGGCCATGCCTCAAATTCCATCTCGGTGGCCCTCGGCATGGCCGTGGCTGCCGCCATGAAGCATGAGGACAGGCAGATAGTGGCAGTCATAGGCGACGGAGCAATGACGGGAGGACTGGCTTTCGAAGGACTGAACAATGCATCGTCGATACCCAACAACCTGCTCATAGTCCTCAATGACAATGACATTGCCATCGACCGCACGGTCGGGGGACTAAAGGAGTATCTCATAAAATTAAACACCAAGTCCAACTACAACCGCATACGCTATTCGCTGTGGAACTTCGCCAAGACGCTCGGTGTGCTCGATGAGAAGCATAAAAACAAAATATTGCGCTTCAACAACAGCCTCAAGTCGATGCTCTCCAACCAGCAGAATATATTCGAAGGCATGAACATACGCTACTTCGGGCCTATCAACGGGCACGATGTCGAGGGGCTTATCCGCGTGCTGAGTGAGTTGAAGACACTCAGCGGCCCGAAACTGCTGCACATCCACACGGTGAAGGGCAAGGGATATGAGTTCGCCGAACAGGACGCGACGATATGGCACGCGCCCGGTGTGTTTGACAAGACCACCGGCAAGCGCAAGGCCTCGTGCCCGGCGGGGATGCCGCCACTCTATCAGGAGGTCTTTGGCAAGACACTGCTTGACTTGGCATACAAGAACAGCCGCATCGTGGGTGTGACACCTGCCATGGCGACCGGCTGCTCGATGAATATATTGATGAATGCCATGCCACACCGCGCTTTTGACGTGGGCATCGCCGAGGGACACGCTGTCACATTCTCGGGCGGGCTGGCCAAAGAGGGGATGCTGCCGTTTTGCAACATTTATTCTTCGTTCGCCCAGCGGGCTTATGACAACATTATCCACGACGTAGCCATCTCAAGGCTCAATGTAGTGCTCTGCCTCGACCGTGCCGGACTGGTGGGAGAAGACGGGCCGACGCATCATGGAGCGTTTGATGTGGCCTATCTGCGCTGCATCCCCAATCTGACCATCGCATCGCCATACGACGAACATGAATTGCGCAACCTGATGTATACCGCCCAGTTGCCCGACAAGGGGCCTTTCGTCATCCGTTATCCCCGCGGACGCGGCTCATTGGTGGATTGGGAGAACGAGTATGAGGAAATCAGAGTCGGCACCGGCCGCTGCATCAAGCGCGGCACCGATGTGGCTGTTGTGACGCTCGGTCCTCTGGGGCAGGTGGCGCGTGCGGCTGTGGACGAACTGACTGACGGCGAACAGAAGCGAGTCGGTCTGTATGACCTGCGTTTTGTCAAGCCGCTGGATTCAGAGATGCTGAGCGAAATAGGACAGAATTACCGCACAGTAATCACTGTCGAAGATGGCGTGGCCGCAGGAGGCGCGGGCTCGGCAGTAACTGAGTTTATGGAAGACCACGGCTATGACCTGCCAGTACACCGCTTGGGGTTGCCGGACAAATTCGTGGAACATGGCCCGGTGGCCAAACTGCATGAGATTTGTGGCTTGGATAAATCGGGTCTTAAAGCTTTTATAAAGGAACAATTAGCTGAATCATGAAAATCATCATCGCCGGAGCCGGTGCCGTAGGTACACATTTGAGCCGGTTGCTCTCGAAGGAGAAGCAGGACATAGTCCTCATTGATGAGGACCATGACAAACTGGGCAAGATGGAGTCTTATCTTGATATCATGACAGTCAATGTCCCGCCTACCTCAATCACCGGTCTCAAGAATGCCGGAGTGGGCAACACAGACCTGTTTGTGGCAGTGACACCCGACGAGAGCCGCAACATGACTGCATGTATCATTGCCAACAGTCTGGGGGCAAAAAAGACAATAGCGAGGATTGAAAACTATGAGTACCTGCTTCCCAAGAATGCACAATTCTTCAAGAACATCGGGATAAACTCTATGATTTGCCCCGAGATGCTCGCTGCCAAGGAGATTGTCTCGTCCCTCAAAATGTCATGGATAAGACAATGGTGGGAATTCGGAGGGGGCGCACTCGTCATGCTCGGTTCAAAGATGCGCGAATCATCGACCATCGTCGGCAAGAAACTTATGGAATTGGGACGCGACATCCCATATCACATAGTGGCAATCAAGAGGGGAAATGAGACGATAATCCCCCGTGGAACTGATGAGATTTGTCTCAACGATATTGTCTATGCCACCACACAGCGCGAGCATCTCGAAGAGCTGCAACACACGTTTGGCAAAGATTCTTTTGGCAAGATAACCGACATGACTATCATGGGAGGCAGCCGTATCGCTGTCAAGGCGGCGCAATATGCCCCAGACAATGTCAATGTGAAAATCATAGAAGCAGATTATGACCGATGCCTGTGGCTGACGGAGCATGTCGGCGACAGGGTGATGGTCATCAACGGTGACGGACGTGACATCGAACTGCTGAAAGAGGAAGGAATCACCAAGCAGCATGCTTTTGTCGCATTGACCGACAACTCTGAGACCAACATCCTCGCATGTCTCTCGGCGCGCCAGCTCGGTTTTAAAAAGACAATCGCCGAGGTCGAAAACGTCGATTATATAAGCATGGCAGAGAGCCTTGACATCGGGGTCGTCATTAACAAGAAGCAGATAGCGGCAAGTCATATCTATCAGATGATGCTCGATGCCGATGTGTCCAACGTCAAGACCCTTTCGTTTGCAAATGCTGACGTGGCAGAATTTACGGTCAAGGAGAAATCCTACGTCACACGGCACAAAGTCAAGGACATCGGCTTCCCTAAAGGTTTCACCATCGGTGGAGTGATTCGCGATGGCCATGGCATGATAGTCAATGGTAATAGCGAAATCATGGCCAATGACCATGTGGTGGTCTTTTGCGGCGGGATGATCAAGAAGATTGAAAACTTTTTCAATTAAGGCAGGCTATGACAAATGCCAAACTTGTAGCTAAAATCCTCGGCGTGCTGATGCTTGTGGAGGCGGCCTTGCTGCTTGTCCCGATCGGCGTGGATTTGTATTATGGCGAGGATACTATCTTCTCATTCGTGTCGAGTGCGGTCATTACACTGCTTGCCGGTGTGGTGATGATGACGTACGGGCGTGGTGCCGATAATATTATGAACCGCCGTGACGGCTTCTTTATCGTCACGATGAGCTGGGTGCTGTTCACGGTGTTCGGATTGTTGCCATTTTATATTGGTGGCTATGTGGAGACAGTCACCGATTGTTTCTTTGAGACAATGTCCGGTTTTACGACTACCGGCTTTACTGTCATAGACAATCTCGAGTCACTGCCTCATTCGATTTTGTTCTGGCGCAGCTTTATCCAGTGGGTAGGGGGGCTCGGGATGGTATTCTTCACCATAGCCGTACTGCCGGTTTTCGGGACAGGCGGCGTGCAGCTCTTTGCTGCCGAAGCCACAGGCATCACCAGTGACCGTGTCCATTCGCGCATCGGGGTGACGGCCAGATGGATATGGTCAATATATCTGGGCATTACGGCTCTTGAAACATTCTTTTTGTGCACTGCCGGCATGGGGCTGTTTGACAGTATTTGCCATTCATTCTCTACGACAGCTACCGGCGGATTCTCCACAAAGCAAGCCAATGTCATGTATTGGGACTCGCCTGCGATAGAGTATATCATGTCGATATTTATGTTTGTCTCCGGTGTCAATTTTACATTATTATATTTGGCAGCTTTCAAAGGACGTTTCTCCCAGCTTTTTCGCAACACGGAATTGCGATATTACATCGCTACATTCTGCTATTTTGTCCTGGCTATTGCCGGGATACTCTATTTGCAAGGTGGAATGGGATTGGAAGAGTCTTTCCGTAAGTCACTGTTTCAGGTGGCGACATGCCAGACGACATCCGGTTTTGCTTCCGATGATTTTACGCTATGGCCGGCATCGACCAATATCTTGCTGCTGACCTCGATGCTCATAGGCGCATGTGCAGGCTCTACGAGTGGCAGTATCAAGTGTGTCCGCATAGCTGTCGTTGTAAAGGCGCTGAAAAATGAATTCAATTCGATGATTCACCCCAATGCCGTACTGCCTGTCAAAATGAATGGCAAGGTCTTGCCACAGAAGACAGTGCTGAGTGCAGTGGTATTTGCGATTGTCTATATCATAATCGCCATGGTCGGGACATTCCTCTATTATACGACAGGCATAGGCCTTACAGAGTCTTTGTCTATGTCAGTATCGAGTCTCGGTAATGTGGGAGTAGGGCTTGGCAATTATGGCCCGGCCTATTCGTGCAGTTCCTTGACCGATTTTGCCAAGTGGGTCACATCGGCTTTGATGCTTGTCGGACGTCTGGAGATATTCACCGTATTATTATTGTTCGCTCCCAGTTTCTGGAAGAATGCATGATGCCACGACACCTCCGGGCATGATGGGATGAGCCGATTGATAGTATTCACAAATTCATGCAGTTGCACGGGTGGAGTCATTACTTTGAGCTGTGAAAATATTTGATGATATGTTTCAATCTAAAATTAAAAGCAGTATATTTGCAGCCCATAAAGACAATAATAACGCAACATAAATACAAAGAAACATGACAAAGGCAGATATTGTGAACGAGATTTCCAAGACCACAGGAATTCCAAAAGCTGATGCACTAAGGACTGTTGAGGCATTCATGGATATCATAAAGACATCGTTGTCTAATGAAGAGAATGTTTACCTTAGAGGATTTGGTAGTTTTATTGTAAAGAAACGCGCTAAAAAGACAGCCAGAAATATATCCAAGAACACTACTATAATAATCCCGGAGCATAACATACCGGCGTTCAAACCTGCGAAAACGTTCACTTTGTCAGTAAAAAAACAATAAATCATATAATAACCAATATAAAAACTTAGAAGATATGCCAAGCGGAAAGAAGAGAAAAAGACATAAAATGTCTACTCACAAGCGTAAAAAAAGACTAAGAAAGAACAGACATAAGAGCAAAAAGTAATTAGTCTTGCTTGATTGATTAAAAAAGAGCAAACTTTCTTGGTGAAGGAAGTTTGTTCTTTGTTTAGTAAAGTACTTATAAACTATAAAAAGGAAATAGGTGGTAAGCGAATTATTTGTAAATGTGCAACCCAATGAGGTGACAATAGCCTTGTTGGAAGATAAGAGTCTTGTAGAGTTGCAGAAAGAAGGCCGCGACTGCTCCTATTCCGTTGGTAACATTTATCTTGGCAAAGTAAAAAAAATAATGCCGGGACTAAATGCGTGTTTTGTTGATATAGGCTACGAAAAAGACGCTTTCTTGCATTATCAGGATTTGGGACCACAATTTAATACCCAAGTCAAGTATATGAAGCAAGTGATGAGCGACAGAAAAAACCTGCCCCCTCTGGCCAAAGCCCAGATGATGCCTGAGATAGAGAAGGAGGGAACGATTTCAAATCTTGTTAAGGTAGGGCAGGAGTTGGTAGTCGAAATAGTAAAAGAACCTATATCTACCAAAGGACCGCGTTTGACGACAGAACTGTCGATAGCCGGTCGTTTCCTCGTGCTCGTCCCATTTTCGGACAAGGTCTCAGTCTCGCAGAAAATAAAATCATCAGAGGAGAGGACAAGACTGAAGCAATTGATCCAGAGCATCAAGCCTGCGAGAGTCGGTGTCATAGTCAGGACCGTGGCTGAAGGCAAGAGAGTGGCGGAACTGGACAATGAACTCAACATATTGATGAAGTATTGGAATGAGTGCCTAACCAAGATACAGAAGTCTGTCGCCACCCCTAATCTGGTTTACGAAGAGACCGGTCGTACGGTTGCTATGTTGAGAGATCTGTTTAATTCCACATTTGAAAATATTTATATCAATGATCGCTCAACATACGAAGAGATTAAGACGTATGTCTCATTGATTGCGCCGGACAAAAAGGACATAGTAAAGCTCTATGAGGGCAAGATCCCATTATTCGACAACTTCTCCATAACGAAGCAAATCAAGTCGCTTTTTGGGAGGGCAGTCTCATATAAGAACGGCGCATATCTCATCATCGAGCAGACTGAGGCAATGTGTGTGGTAGATGTCAATAGTGGCAACAGGACAAGACAAAACAACGGACAGGAAGAAAATGCATTAGATGTCAATCTCTTTGCCGCCGATGAACTGGCCAGGCAAATGCGCCTCAGGGATTTGGGCGGCATCATAGTGGTGGATTTCATAGATATGTCTGAGGCGGACAACCGACAAAAACTCTATGAGCGCATGTGTCAGAACATGCAGCAGGATAGGGCAAAGCATAATATACTTCCCCTCAGCAAATTCGGATTGATGCAGATTACCCGTCAGAGGGTACGTCCGGCCATGAGTATCACGACGTCCGAAAATTGTCCGACGTGTCACGGCAAGGGTATTATACATCCCTCACTGCTCTTTACCGACGTCCTCGAGGGCAAAGTGGACTATCTGGTCAATAAGTTGAAGATAGCCAAATTCACTATACACGTCCATCCATACGTCGCTGCTTATATCAATCAAGGACTTGTGTCGTTGAAAAGGAAGTGGCAGATGAAATATGGCTTTGGAATAAATGTAATACCAAATCAAAATCTGACTTACCTCGAATATAAATTCTATAAAGGCAAGGAAGAAATTGATATGAAGGAAGAATACGAAATAAAATAACCTGTTTGATTTGCCTGAAATGAAAAAAATCATGTCTTTATTGCTTGCCGTGTGCCTGCTGTCATGCTCGAGCACGAAGCAAGCCAAGCAAGAAACAGATGCAGTGATGCCGATATCTGAATGGTTTGTAACCTCGATAGGGGGAGAACAAGTGAAATCCGGTGTACATCCCTATATCGCGTTTGACGCAGCCAACGGTAGCTATTGGGGGAATGCAGCGTGCAATACGATCCGGGGTAAATTAGAGGCGGATGCAAAGCGTGGGAAAATCAAGTTTGGCGCACCTGTCTCCACGCGTATGTATTGCCCGGATATGGATGTTGAAAACTCGCTTGTCTCCGCACTAACAGAGGTGGTCGCCTATAATGCTTCCGGCGATTCTCTTTCCCTTGTGAACGAAGATGGCAAAGTCATAGTATCTGCTGTGCGCAAGCGGCCTATAGATGGCAGATGGATATTCGAGGAGGTGAAAGGACAGAAAGTCGGTGCGACTGAGAATATACCTTTCCTCGAAATATATTCGTCTGAAGGACGTGTGCACGGCAATCTCGGTTGCAACATGTATAATTCGTCCATCGGCATTGACTGCACCAATGGTACTTTGGAGTTTGGATTGGGGCAAATGACATTGATGGCCTGTCCCGATCTGGAGCTGGAGGGCAGCATAAACAAGGCATTGTCTGAGGTGCGTTCGTTTAATGTCGAGGGTGACAGCCTGCACCTGCTCGACGGGTCGGGTGCTGAGGTGCTCTTGATGCTGCGTGATTGACAACGGCTCGAAACAGATCCAATCACAGAAGACAAACCATTGACAGTCATGGCAAGCAAGACCTTTTTGACCATTCCATTGACAAGTATTGCTCTGGCATCATGGCTGACCTCGTGCGACAGGCAGTCCCGGGTGCCGGAGCATTATAATATTGTCTTTATCATGGCGGATGACCATACGCAGCAGATGATGAGCTGTTATGACGACCGTCATGTGAAGACGCCCAACATAGACCGCATTGCGGATGACGGCCTGCTGTTTACCAACTCCTTTGTTGCCAACTCGATCAGCGGACCGAGCCGTGCATGCCTGCTGACCGGCAAACACAGCCATGCCAATGGCTTCAGGGACAACACGACTTCAGTCTTCGACGGCACACAATGGACTTTCCCCAAGATGCTCCGTCAGGCAGGCTATGAGACTGCCATCGTCGGCAAGTGGCATCTCGGCGGCACGCCCGTCGGCTTCGACTATTGGGAAATATTGCCCGGCCAAGGGGATTACTACAATCCTCATTTCATCACGCAGGCCGACTCGATGGTGCAAAAGATGGGGTATGTCACCGACATCATCACAGACGAGAGTATCGACTGGCTTGACAACAGGCGTGACAAGGACAAACCGTTCTGTCTCATGATCCATCACAAGGCGATGCACCGCAACTGGATGGCGGCGCTCGACGACCTGACGCTCTATGAGGACAGCCAATTTGTCATGCCCGACAATTTCTATGACGATTATGCGGGCCGTGAGGCGGCGGCAGGGCAAGAGATGAGTATAGCCGAAGACATGAATCTGACCTATGACCTCAAGATGCTGCGCGACACTGCCGGCATCACGGGAGGGCTCGAGAGGGCATATCTCGGCATACTCGGCACGATGACCCCCGACGAACGGCGGCGGTTCACCGACTTTTATGCCCCGATAGCCGAGGACTTCTATTCGCGGCGTCTCACCGGGCGCGAACTGGCCGAATGGAAATACCAGCGGTATATGCGTGATTATGCCAAGACCCTGAAATCTCTGGACGACAACGTGGGGCGCGTGCTCGACTATCTGGAGCGAAACGGCCTGATGGACAACACCATCGTCATCTATACGTCTGACCAAGGATTCTATATGGGTGAGCACGGGTGGTTTGACAAGCGCTTCATGTATGAGGAATCGATGCACATGCCACTCGTCATTCACTTGCCCGAGGGACTCAAACGTCGTGGACGCGTGGATGAGTTGGTGCAGAACATCGACTTTGCTCCCACATTCATCGAGCTGGCCGGCCTCGAAGTGCCCGACGAAGTGCAGGGCGTGTCGCTGCTGCCCATATTGCGCGGTGATTCGCTCACTGACTGGCGCGGGTCGCTGTATTACCATTTTTATGAATATCCGGCAGAACATGCCGTCAAGAGGCATTATGGCGTGCGCACAGACCGCTACAAACTGATACACTTCTACAACGACATCGATGCGTGGGAATTGTATGACTTGCAGAATGATCCGCACGAGATGCACAACATCTATGACGACCCGGCCATGAGGCCGCTCATCGACAGCCTCCGCACTGAGCTTGTCTCGCTCCAGCATCAGTATGGCGACACGTTGGGGCTGCGGCTCAATGGGTTTTGACAGGGTCATAACGGTGACATGAGGGGTGGACGGCAGTGATGCCGTCCGCCTTTTTTTGCACTCCTCCCGTCATCTGCGGCCTGAGTCCGTATGCTGATGGCTGTGGGGTCGTATGCTATCTTGATTATGGTCGTATGCTATCGTGCCTATGGTCGTATGCTATCATGCCTATGGTCGTATGCTGACTTGCATTGCCCGGTGTGCCATATAAATACGCACGCTATTTGTCGGTTTTGGCTGGGGCATGGTGCTGTTTTTTGCCGTGCGCCGGTGGCCTATGTCCTATCCATCTGTGCATGTTATCCCGACGGTGCAGCCCGGCATGTGCCTGGCAGGGTGGCAAATGCAGTTGGCTATGTCGTCTGGACAGATTAATTTTGCGCCATGCGCATCTTGTTTGTCGTGTTGGGATATATGGCTCTCGCTTTGGGGCTTGTGGGCATAGCCGTTCCGTTGCTGCCGACGACCCCGTTGCTGCTGTTGTCGTCCTGTCTATTTCTCAAGGGGTCGCCACGCCTTCATGCGCGGCTGCTTGCGATGCCGAGAGTGGGGGCTTACATCAGGCAATTCGAGGCGACGCGGGCCATTCCGCTCAGGGCCAAGGTCTTGGCCGTGGTGATGATGTCAGCGTCATTTGTTTTTCTGATAGTCTGTGTGGCTGAGTCATGGTGGCTGAGGCTCGTCCTCGCTCTGGCGGCAGTGGCGGTGGGATGGCATATATTGAGTTACAAGACAGCACGGTGATGATGGCAGCACTTTATAATGATTATTCGTCTTACATGCGTCGCGTCTTCGGTTGCAAGGTGCAGAAGGTGTCGGTCGATGCGTCATTCACGTGCCCCAATCGCGACGGGACGGTGGGATGGGGCGGTTGTACTTACTGCAACAATGCCTCGTTCAGCCCGTCATATTGCCGCCGTGAGCGGTCTGTGGCCTGTCAGGTGCGCGATGGCGTGGCATTCTTTGCAAGGAAATATCCGCAGATGAAGTATCTGGCCTACTTCCAGTCATATACCAGCACTTATGGCCGCCTTGACGACTTGATGCGCAAGTATGAGGAGGCTCTGTCTGTCGATGGCGTGGTGGGCATCGTCATTGGCACGCGTCCCGACTGTATGCCCGACGTGTTGCTCTCCTATCTGTCACGGCTGTCGCGGCAGACGTACGTTATGGTGGAATATGGCATCGAGAGCACCGATGACGCAATGTTGCGGCATATCAACCGCGGACACGATTTCGCCGTCGTGCGCGATGCCGTCGCAAGGACTGCCGGGGCAGGTGTGGCGGTGGGGGGACACATTATCCTCGGCTTGCCGGGCGACACTGCCGAGAGCATCATGCGGCAGCCGGCCATCCTGTCGGGACTGCCGCTCACCACGCTCAAACTGCACCAGCTGCAGATCATCCGTGGCACACGGATGGCGGCCGAGTATGCAGCAGCCCCGGGACGTTTTGCATTGTTTGATGTCGATGACTATGTGGATGTTGTCGTCGCCTATATCGAGAGGCTGCGGCCCTCGATGGTGCTTGACCGTTTCGTCTCGCAATCTCCACGCGAGCTTTTGGTCGCTCCCGACTGGGGACTAAAGAACTATGAATTTGTTGAAAAAGTCAAAAAAAGGCTTGAGGCTCAACAAACCTATCAGGGCAGGTTGTACCGTGATTGAGAAAATATGACTATTTTTGCGTGGATTTATTAAACAATAAAACACCCCGTCGTGATGAAAATTACGGACACTATCCACTATGTTGGGGTCAATGACCGCAACAAATATCTGTTTGAGGGTCTGTGGCCCATCCCTTACGGAGTTTCCTATAATTCATATATAATAGATGATGAGCGCACGGCACTCATCGACACCGTCGATTCCTCATTTTTTGACCGCTTCATTGTCAAAGTGCGTGAGGTGCTGGGGGATAGGCCTGTCGATTATCTGGTCATAAATCACATGGAGCCGGATCATTCGGGGTCAATCAAACTGGTAAAGGCTTTCTATCCCGATGTCGTGATTGTCGGCAACAAGCAGACATTATCCATGGTGCAAGGATACTATGGCGATACTGATGCCGTGCTTGAGGTAAAGGATGGCGACAGACTTGATCTGGGACACCACAAGTTGTCTTTTCATCTGATCCCGATGGTGCATTGGCCAGAGACTATGGCTACCTATGATGCGACCGAGCGTGTGCTCTTCTCCGGTGATGCATTCGGCTGCTTCGGTGCGTTGAACGGGGCTGTTTTGGATGCCGGGATGAATACAGACATCTATTATGGCGAGATGGAGCGTTACTACTCATGCATCGTGGGCAAGTATGGCCCGCAGGTGCAGCGCGCCTTGTGCAAGCTCTCACCTCTGGGCTTCGAGACCGTGTGTCCCACCCACGGCCCGGTGTGGAAGGACGAATTGGCAAAAGTCGTCTCCATTTATGACCGATTGAGCAAGTATGAATCCTGCGAAGGCGTGGTCATCGCCTACGGGACAATGTATGGCCATACAGAAGACATGGCAGAAGTCATCGCCGAGACTCTGGCGTCAGAGGGAATAAAGAATATCGTGATGCACAACCTCTCTAAAAGCGACCAGTCGTATGTACTGACCGACATATTCAGATATCGTGGGCTTATACTCGGGGCACCTACGTATAATGGCGGTATCTACCCACAGATGGAAGCACTTATGTCTAAGCTCGAGATGAGATGTCTGAAGAATCGCCTGTTTGCAGCATTCGGGTCATTTACTTGGGCCGGACAGGCCGTCAAACATCTCGATGCCTTTGCAGCCAAGACCGGTTATGAAGTCGTGGCACCGTCTGTGGAAATGAAACAGGCCATGAGTGCCGCCACAAGGGAACAATGCATCGCACTTGCCAAAGCAATGGCGGAAAGATTGAAAAATACAGGACTTAAATAAAATAAATTACTATGAGACTGATTATCGAACCAGACTACCAGAACGTCTCTAAGTGGGCTGCAAATTATGTGGCTGCTAAAATCAATGCGGCAGCTCCGACGCCGGAGAAACCATTCGTGTTGGGATTGCCCACCGGGTCGTCACCATTAGGCATGTACAAGGAATTGATAGACCTCAACAAGCGTGGGGTAGTGTCATTTGCCAATGTCATCACTTTTAACATGGACGAATATGTAGGGCTGCCTGAAGAACACCCCGAGAGCTATCATTCGTTTATGTGGAACAATTTCTTCAGTCATATAGATATCAGACGTGAGAATGTCAATATACTTAATGGCAATGCTCCTGATCTCGAGGAAGAGTGCAGACGCTATGAGGCAAAAATCAAAGACTGCGGGGGCATAGACCTGTTCCTCGGAGGAATCGGCCCGGATGGCCACATAGCTTTCAATGAGCCGGGTTCGTCCTTGAGTTCCCGCACGAGAGTCAAGACATTGACGACCGACACGATAATTGCCAATTCACGTTTCTTCGACAACGATGTAAACAAAGTCCCCAAGACAGCCCTGACAGTAGGAGTGGGGACTGTGCTTTCGGCCAAAGAAGTACTCATCATAGTCAATGGACACAACAAGGCACGCGCATTGAAGCACGCTGTCGAAGGCAGTGTGACACAGATGTGGACCATAAGCGCGCTGCAATTGCATCAGAAAGGCATCATAGTCTGCGACGATGCAGCAACCGCCGAGATTACAGTCGGCACTTACAGATATTTTAAGGATATCGAGTGTTTCAACTTAGATCCCGCTTCTTTGCTCAAATGAGATTAAATCAGATGCCGCTGCCGGTCTGGGCGAGGAGCAATTGTCACCCGTCGATGCAAGGCAAATGATTTTAAATTGCTATTTTTGTGAAGTGTTTAAGTAACAATTAATTAATAGGTATTATGGTAAACTACAAAGACTTAGGTCTTGTGAACACGAGAGAAATGTTTGCAAGGGCCATTAAAGGCGGCTATGCCATCCCTGCTTTCAATTTTAATAATATGGAGCAGCTCCAGGCGATTGTCCAAGCTTCTGTAGAGACTAAGTCACCTGTGATTCTGCAAGTCTCTAAAGGTGCCCGCAACTATGCAAACCAGACATTGCTCCGGTATATGGCTGAGGGTGCGGTTCAGTTTGCAAAGGAACTTGGCTGCGAACATCCGGAATTGGTGCTCCACCTCGATCATGGTGATTCGTTCGAGCTCTGCAAGAGCTGTGTGGATCTGGGCTTCTCTTCTGTGATGATTGACGGTTCGCACCTCCCCTACGATGAAAACGTGGCTTTGACGCGCAAGGTCGTAGATTATGCTCACCAATATGATGTGACTGTAGAGGGTGAACTCGGTGTGCTGGCCGGCGTGGAGGATGAAGTGCAGGCTGAGCATCATACCTATACGAGACCCGAAGAAGTCGTAGACTTCACTACAAAGACCGGTTGCGACTCTTTGGCTATCTCTATCGGTACTTCTCACGGCGCATACAAGTTCAAACCCGAGCAATGCACCGTAGATCCCAAGACAGGAAGGCTCGTCCCGCCCCCACTCGCATTCGACGTGCTCGATGGCGTAATGCGTGAGCTCCCCGGTTTCCCGATAGTACTCCATGGCTCATCTTCTGTTCCACAGGAATATGTCGATATGATTAATAAATTCGGCGGCAAACTCGAAGCTGCTATCGGTATTCCTGAAGAAGAGTTGAGGAAAGCTGCACGCTCTGCTGTCTGCAAGATTAACATCGATTCTGACAGCCGCTTGGCAATGACTGCTTCCATCCGTCGCGTATTCGCTGAGAAACCTGCAGAGTTTGACCCGCGCAAGTACCTCGGCCCGGCTCGCGATGAGATGAAGAAACTCTATATCCACAAGATTGTCAATGTCCTTGGCTCAGACGGCAAATTGGCTCAATAAGCCACTTGTCCAGAATCCGTAGGATTTAGATAAGGCAAGGCTCAAAAGTTAAAGCTTTTGAGCCTTGTTGTGTTTTTGATATGTGTCGGTGGAATGATTATAGCCGGGGTGACATGACGCGTGATTTCATTATTATAATTGCCGTTTGTCTGTTTGCTTTGCTTGTTGCCAATCTTGCTTCGCAGTTTGTTGTACAAATGTATGGTGACGGATGGCCGCCTGCTGTCCGGCTTAGAGCGGCGACATTCATCATGCAGCTCACCGCTATGTTTGCTCCTGCTATTTTGCTTGATAAGGTATTGCGGCGTGATGGAGGAGACCGCTTAATATACAGTCTCAATACTATGCCCTCATTGAGGGGTGTGGTTCTGGCATTGTCGTTGGCGGCAATCGCTGTGCCTGTGATAATGCTGCTTTCCGGCCTCAATGCGGCTTTGATGCCATCGGATGGATGGCTTCATGAATACGCCATCGGGCAGGATGAGGCTCTGAATAGTTATTATGCTCTTGTATTGGTCGGTGCATCTCCGTTGGGATGGGCCGCTAATGTGTTTCTGATAGTTGTTGTCGCAGCTGTCTGTGAGGAATTGCTTTTCAGAGGCGTATTCCTTGGATTTTTGTTGAGGTGCGGGTTGCCCCGTGTAATAGCGGTGTTGATTGTCTCAATTATGTTTGTATGTATCCATTCTCAGGTTTCTGCTTTTTTGCCCCGTTTGGTGATGGGTATTTTCCTTGGCTATGCCTATTTGTCGTTTCGTAATATCTGGGCAGTAATCATAATACATGCAGCATACAATCTATTGGCTTTATGTGATTATGTGCTTGACTTACCATTATGGCTGTTTATGCTGTTCGGTGGTGTCTGTTCAGTCATTGCCATGCGGACTATTATAATAAAAGACTAAAATGAATAAAGGAAGTCTCCCGACTTCCTTTATCCTCATTAACTCTAAATCTAAATCTCTATGAAAAAAACGTGCTCAAAAATAGGCATATTCATCGTTTGACGGAATGTTTTGGCCGGTTATTAAAATTGTTTTATTCTTTTTTAACAGATTGGAGCGTTCTGTTACCAATGGCACACCTTTTTAAGTATTGTTATGGAATGTCTGTTTTGTCTCATCAATTGTTCGACTACCGTAGCCGTGCCGCAGGGGATGGATTATTGTCTTTTCCGACATTTTGCCCATGTCGTCAGCAGATGCGAGATTAACTTTTCTTATTAAATGACGGGCATATCTAATATCTGTTTGATATGTCCTATATTTCGGATTTTATGGTCAAATAGTTGCTTGCCGTCAGCCATAAGTTTTTATATAAACTATAAGTTGTAACTTTGCACACCCCTATATATTAGGTAAGAATGAAATTGGTGAAAAGAAGAAAACATATTTGCAGGCTGTTATTGTCTCTGGCACTTTTCATCGTTTCGTGCGTTACTGTCTCAGCGCAGATGGTCAGTGGATATGTGAAAGATTCGCTCACGAACGAAGCTGTATCTTATATGGCGGTCTATTATGACGGGACGAGTGTCGGCACCATGACTGACGACAACGGATATTTCTCGTTGAAGGCCCAGCCAAATCAAAACGAATTGACTTTTGCTGCCGTAGGATATAGGACCAAGAAAGTGGCTATTGTTGCCGGGCGGGAACAGACGCTCAATGTGATTGTGACCCCCGACAATATTACACTGACTGAGGTAGTCATAAAGCCTAAACGCGAGAAATATTCCAAGAAGAATAATCCTGCTGTGGAATTGATGCGCAAAGTCATTGCGCACAAGAATTTGCAGGACCTCTCGTCGAATGAATACTATCAATATGACGTGTATCAGAAGATGACTTCGTCAATCAATGACATTACGCCTGATATGTTCGACAAAGGGATATTCAAAAAGATGCCGTTTCTCGTAGACCAAGTGCAGCCGAGTCCCGAGACAAACAATCTGATATTGCCGCTGTCTGTCCAAGAGACCGCTACTAAAATCATATATCGCAAGGAGCCAGAATCAAAAAAGACCATCATCGAGGGAGCGACATCCTCGGGCATTGACAAGTTGTTTTCTACCGGCGACAATCTTGGCGCCGCCCTCAAGGACGTGTTCACTGACATCAACATCTATGACAATGACATTGACCTCATGCACCTGCGTTTCGTCAGCCCGCTGTCATCCACTTCAGCCATATCTTTCTACAAGTTCTATATCATGGACACTGTTATGGTGGATGGCCAGCAGTGCATAGATTTGTCGTTTGTCCCTCATAATTCTCAGGATTTTGGTTTTACGGGGCATATTTTCGTACTCAATGATTCGACCTATGCTGTCAAGAGGTGTACGATGAATCTGCCGAAGAACACGGGAGTGAATTTTGTCGAGTCTCTCTCTGTCACACAGGAATTCCTGCAGTTGCCCAATGGCCAATGGGTCATCAAGAATGATGACATGATTGTAGAATTGTATGTCGTGAAGGCGCTTCAGGGATTTATGGTCAGGCGGCAGACCAAGTATGAGAATTATAGCTTTGACCCGATCAACCCGAGGCTGTTCAAACTGAAGGGCGATGTCGTGCGCATGAATGACTATAGTATGAAAGATGACGAGTTCTGGGCGGAGAAGCGTCAGGTGCCACTGACCAAACAAGAGAGCACCCTCGACTTGCTCATCAAGAAACTCACAGCCATCCCGGGTGTCAATTGGATAGTCTTCATCGCTAAGGCATTTATCGAAAACTTTGTGGAGCTGAGTTGGGACGGCAAGCCGAGTAAGTTTGACATAGGCCCTATTAACACGATGTTTACGAGCAACTATGTCGATGGATTCAGGCTCAGGCTCAGTGGCCAGACGACGGGGCAGCTCAATCCCCACCTCTTCCTGAGCGGATATGTGGCCTATGGCTTCAAGGACGAAAAGTTCAAGTACATGGCTAAGGCTGAATATTCATTTGACAAAAAGAAGTTTCTTGCACGCGAATACCCCAAGCATAGTATTGCCGTCTCATATCAGTATGATGTGATGTCGCCGATGGACAAATTCCTCAGTACGGATAAGGACAATGTCTTCGTCTCGCTCAAGGCCAGCACGGTGGATCAGATGTCATACGTGCGCGATATAAGGGTCGTGTATGAAAGGGAGTTTCTCTCCGGCTTTTCGTTCAAGCTGTCGGCTGATCACAAAAAGGACACGCCGACCGGGAATCTGTTTTATATCCCTAATACCCTTGCCAATGACCCGGCGAATGCTATAAAGTCTATCACCACGGCAGAGTTTGGAGTCAATCTCCGCTATGCTCCCGGCGAGACGTTCATCAACACCAAACAGCGCCGTCGTCCGCTCAATCTCGATGCTCCTGTCTTTACTTTGTCGCACCAAGTGGGTATCAAAGGTTTCTTGGGCGGGGACTTCAATTATAATTACACCGAGGCGGGGATATTCAAGCGCTTCTGGCTGAAGTCGTGGGGAAAAGTCGATATCAACGTCAAGGGCGGTATCCAGTGGAACAAGGTCCCATTCCCGCTGCTCATCATGCCCGAGGCCAACCAGTCGTTTATCACGCAGAAGAACACGTTCAGTCTGATCAACAACATGGAATTCCTCAACGACCGTTTCGTCTCGCTTATGATTGATTATGACATGGGTGGCAAATTCTTCAACCGCATACCCGGTCTCAGGCGTCTGAAGTGGAGGGAGGCATTTGGATTCAAGATGCTGTATGGCAAATTGTCTGATAAGAACAATCCGTATAAGAACACTGACGACCCGTCAATCTTCAGGTTCCCTGAGCGCAACGGTGAGCCGACAAGTTTTGTGATGGGCAACAAGCCGTATATGGAGTTCTATGTCGGCATACACAATATTTTCAAGTTGGTGCATATTGACTACGTGCGCAGGATAAATTATCTCGGCAATCCCGATGTCAATAAGCATGGTGTCCGGCTGATGGTCATGCTGTTGTTCTGACGCGATTCATTTGAGCAGCCATTTGTCGCTTATGAATGAGATGATGGCTATCACAGCGCCGATGATGATGAATGTGAGCGTTATCGTCAATACTCCTTTGATTTCGTCAAAATCATTGTATGTATTTCGATTGGGGTCAGATGTTTTGGCCCTTGGGGTTCTACCTTTTTGGGTCTTGCTTACGACCTTTTTGTTTGTGTTCCTTGATGTCATGGGCGCAAAGATAATGCAAAATTTTATTCTTCCGCAGATGTCTTTCCTGTGGCTGATATGGTGAGTCTCGCCGGATGTATATAAAAATAATGCGGGCATAATTATGCCCGCATTATTCCTGCATGTTATGGGTGTTTATTTGCTGTGTTCCAGCTGCAATGTCTTGGTGGGCTGGTCGCAAACTTCTGATGGCCCGAAGAATTGTATCGGTCCGGGATATACATATTCGGTGCCTTTTGCCCAATTGTCGCGGTTGGCAACGAATGTCTTGAACGGTCTGCCGTTGAGATCCACCAGTGCTTTCTGTATGACGGGTTTCATCTCACCGTTTC
>DWUP01000133.1 GCA_020012075.1 Candidatus Avibacteroides avistercoris | reverse complement strand
GGTTGTTACTCCTCGCGGCGCTCCCCGCCGTGTTCATGATGGTGTCATGCCGGTCGTCGAAGAACACTGTCTCTTATTTCCAAGACATGACCACAGAGAACAATGTGCTTGAGGGAGTGGAGAGCAATTATGAAGTCAATATCACGAGTGATGACCTTTTGGCGATTTCGGTCTCAAGTATCGACCCCAACGCAATAGCGATATTCAATTTGCCGGCCACCACCTATCTCCAGCCGGGGCAGGACGAAATCTCGACCACGCCCGTCCTGCAGTCATACTTGGTGGACTCTGAGGGCTACATCGACTTCCCGGTGCTCGGGCGTCTGCACGTGGCCGGGATGACAAGGCACGAGCTTGCCGAATACCTCAAAGCAGGCATCTCAAAGTATGCCAAGGACCCTCTGGTGACGGTCAATATCATGAACTTCAAGGTCTCGGTCCTCGGCGAGGTCAATAAGCCCGGCACAATCTCGATTACCAATGAGCGTATGTCCATACTCGACGCATTGAGCATGGCAGGCGACCTGACTATCAACGGGATGCGCGACCGTGTGACACTCTATCGGGACGAGAATGGCAAAAAGACCTACCACGTCTTTGACCTCACTTCGTCAGACGTGTTCAAATCGCCTTATTTCTATCTCAAGCAGAACGACGTAATCTACGTAGAACCCAATAAGGCACGCCGCAGCAATGCTACTTACAGCCAAGCTGCACAATTCAACGTGACCGTCGCCTCGACTGTCATCAGCGTCGTGTCGATTATTACATCACTTTGTATATCATTGATAAAATAGATAAACAGCGGTCGCCATGAGCAATTCATACAAACAGTCGAACATTGTCGAGCTGGTAGTCAGCTATGTCAAGCATTGGAAACTATTCGTATTGTCATTTGTCATCTGCGTGGGACTGGCCGGTGCTTACATTTTGGTCAAAAATCCCGAATTTAGAATCAATGCCAACATCCTCATCAAGGAGGACTCGAAGTCAGGCATGTCGGGACTGGCATCGTCGATGATGAAAACAGGCATCCCATTCGGCGATGTGCTGAGTGTCGGTGGTAGCGCTGTGGATGACGAGATAGAGATTATCAATTCATATTCAATACTGCGTGAGACGGTGAAGGACTTAGGGCTTAATGTGTCATGCAGCTCGGGATTGATCAAGAAGACAAACTATTACCAAGACTCTCCGCTTAGGATTACGCCGGCCAATCCAGATATGCCCGACACTTTGCGCTATACAATCGAGATGAAAGTCACAGTGGACAAGCAGGAGAATGTCAAGGTCAAGGCTTATTATGACGGAGACTTGGTCGGCAGCGTCAAATCTCAATTCCCTGCCAAACTGACCACCGTCTTCGGAGATTTCCTGATCGAAAAGACAAAGTTCTACGACGGAGATAAAAACCGCAAGTTCAAAGTATACTACTCGGGGTATGGCTCATCGACCGAAGCACTGATGCGCAACGTTGAAATCTCCATCGCCAGCAAAAAGGCTAATGTAGTAAATCTGTTCATCGATGATGAAATCCCTGACCGAGGCAAGGATATACTGAATTCGATAATCAAGAATTATAACTTATACGGTATCGATGAGAAAAACGTCACTGCAGTGCGTACGGCAGAATTCCTGCAACAGCGCATAGACCTCATGGCCGAAGACCTGAGTGCCGTAGAGCGTGAGGTCGAGAAGTATAAGGAAGACAACCAGCTGACAGACATCGGGTCGGAGGCTCGCATAATCCTCGAAAAGAGCAGCGACTTCAAGGAACGTCTGATTAGTGCGGAGACTCAATTCTCGGTGATTTCGATTATCGAAGATTTTCTCCAAGCACCCGAAAACCGCTATGCCGTCGTGCCGATGAGCCTCGGTATCGAAGAGGAATCGGCGGTCGAGTCATTATTGGCCTATAACGAGTTGTTGATGGAACGCCTGAAACTGCTTAGATCGACCAATCCGGGTAACCCGATAATCGAATCTATGAACGAGCAGGTAGATGCCACCCGCCAAAGTGTATTGATGACCATACAAAGCATCAAGCGTGGCATCGAATATGCCCGTAATGACTTGCGCGAACAGGAGAAGACTTTCAATGACCGCATCAAAGGAATGCCCAAACAGGAGAGGGAATATATCGCAATAAAAAGACAACAAGAGATTAAACAGGCTCTATATCTCTATCTCTTGCAGCAACAGGAAGACAATGCTTTGAAGCTTGCTTTGGAAAATCCCAAGGCACAAATCATTGACAATGCCTATGTCAATTCACGTCCTGTAAAGCCGATGAAGAAGCTGATAGCCGCAGCTGCATTGCTCTTCACTATAATATTGCCTATCGTATACTTATATGTGAGGAAAACTCTCAATCGTAAGTTCCATAATGCACGTCAGTTGGGCAATTATACAATGCTCGATGTCTACATGGACATACACTCATCATGCAGCCCGCGACTTTTCACCGGACAGACCGAGACAGTGGACGAAGACATGAGGGACTTGCGTTCTATGGTGTTCAGAGCAATGGACAATGACATAGAGCACAAGGTGGCAACGGTCACATCGGTGATGAAAGGCGAAGGCAAGACTTTTGTCGCATCCAACTTGGCATTGTCTGTTGCCATGCTGGGCAAGAAAGTCCTATTGATTGATGCCAATCTGCGTAATTCGTCACTGAGCACAGACATCCTCAATGCTCCTGCAAAGGGCTTGACACAAGTCATACAAGGACAATCAGACTATAAGTCAGTCATACAGGAATCATCATGGCATGAAAATCTATACGTATTACCGGCAGGAGATGTCCGGTCCAATGCTGCTGAAGTATTGCTGAGTTCGGCCTTTTCAAGCTTGGTGAATGAATTGGAATCGCTTTATGACTTCATAGTCATTGATTCGGCCAATCTGTATGACTATTCTGACACTATGCCATTATTGCACTTGAATGACTTGACTATAGTAGTTACACGTGCCGGCTTCAGCGACAAAGATACCATGGAATATATCGAGACTCTGGTCAATAAGGAAGTCATCTCTAACTACATCTGTATAGTTAATGATGTGGTGCAAACATCCGGGCGTTAGTGTAGTGTCAATATCGGGATGTCATATTTGTCTTCATTATATAGCAAGCTCTGGAGGAACTCTTCGCGACGGACGGAATTACTCAAGCAGAATGTTGCCTTGTCTTTGGCAATCAGATTTGGGAGTATTTTATGTTCGTTGGTGATTGTCCCGGTGTCTATTGATTTTGTCAATGATGTCCAATATGGCATTTGGCTGACCATAAGTTCCATCGTAGCGTGGATGAGCTTTTTCGACATAGGGTTTACCAACGGCTTGAGAAACAAGCTGGCGGAGGCTTTGGCTCATGGAGACAATGGATTGGCCAAGGTCTATGTCAGTACGACTTATTTTCTGCTTTCGGTCATATTTGTCCCTGTTTCGCTGCTCCTCCTCTTATCTGTACAGATGTTTGACATATCAATCTTGCTCAAGGTAGCTCAGTCTTATGAGGCTGAACTGAAGGTGTCTTTGAGCATATTGATAGTCTATTTCTGTGTGACGTTTATCTTAAAAGTCTTGAGTGTCGTCATTATTGCGGCTCAACGTCCGGCTTTTTCTTCGTTCATCGATTTGATAGGTCAATTAATGTCGTTGGTCGCAATCTTGTTGGTTCGCGATACTATGGAAGGCTCTTTGACTGTTTTGTCATTGTGCCTGTGCATTCCGCCATTGCTGGTGTGGGTGTTTTTTACATTCTTCTGTTATGGAGGGAAATACTCCTTTTGTACTCCTACATTTAAATCTGTAAATCTTCGTTATTCATCGAGCCTGCTGACTCTTGGAATAAAGTTTTTTGTCATTCAGATTGCAGCATTGATACAGTTCCAGACTGCCAATATCCTGATTGCACGTCTATATTCGATGGGGGAGGTAACACAATATAATATTGCCTACAAGTATTTCAACGTCTTGTATATGTTCTTCATGATTATATTGCAGCCCTTCTGGTCTGCTGTGACAGATGCTTATGCAAAGGGAGATTACAGCTGGATCAAAATGATGGTACGCAAGTATATGAACATCGTAGCCTTAATGCTTGTAGGAGCGTTGGTGATGCTGTTTGCCTCAGACTTTGTTTATAAGATTTGGATAGGTGACTCGGTCAGCATACCATTTGTGCTGTCCGTATGGATGATGGTCTATTTTATGACTACTGTTTTCGGTGCTGTTTTTGTCTATTTGATTAATGGGATAGGTGCATTGAGGATTCAATATATATCAAGTCTGATTTCTCCGATTGTCTTTTTTGCCGTTGTGATGCTTTTGAGCAAGTGTGCAGGAATGGGCATGGTTTCTATCCTCATCGCTTCTGTCATAGCCAATTTCAATGGGTTGATATTGGCTCCTATGCAGTACCGTAATGTAATAATCAAAAGGAAGGCGGGGATATGGACTATGTAGTCAAGGGTAGAGACAAGCATTACAATATATTATGGCTTAGCTACATTGCCTATTCCATAATATATATTTTGGGCATCAATTTTGATGGTATACCCATGGCGGCGGTGTTTTTTGCCATTTTTGCCCTTACGGTGATTGTCTTTGTATTCAAGCGTCTTTCTTTTGATTTCACTAACAGAGGCAGGATTGTATGGCTTATTTACTTATTGCTATGTATATGGCTGGCGATGATGTATATCAGGTCAGATGTTTCATTCTTCGTCTCGCCCCGATTGTATGATGTGATGGCCTACTTTGGAGTAGTGCTTCTATTGGTTAAACCGTTCCCTTTTGTGGCCAACATGTTTGATTTCGGCTATAAATTCAATTATATATATCTTTTCATATTCTTTGTCCCAATAGCCTTGTCAGACAACAGCATCACACAGATGTTCCTTGAGACTTTCCCGGTCTTTGCTATCTATATATTCCTTACAAACAAATATCACTCCAACAAGCATATTCTTTTAGCGCTCGTCATACTAGTACTTTCCTTGCTCGTCGCGACATTTGAGGCACGACGCAACCTGATGCTTACTTTCGGGCTATATATTATGTTTGGAGGCATTATGTTTTTTATGAATGGCAAGGCAAAATCTTCAGAGATAAAACTTCTGACAGCCCTATTGGTTCTCCTCATGTTGATAGCAGGAATAGGTCTGTATAAAATAGAGAGTTCAGGTATGTTTTCGACTATATCCGGTCGCGCCACCGAGAATACACGCGAAGAGGTGCTCGTCGCTTATGCCATTGATATGGCTAACACTAAGGATTTGGTCATAGGCCGCGGGATGGGTGGCGAATATTATAATCCGGGCGTAGACAAAGACACCGAGAGTGGTGAATACAATGATTACCGCCCGCACATTGAGTGTGCCTATCTTGAATGGATACTCAAAGGTGGCATTATTTATTTGCTTCTTTATTTGATATTGTTTATTGTGGCGATATGGCGGGGCTTCAAGAGCAAGAACGCGCTCTGCAAGGCTTCGGCATTGATTGTTTTTGTGCAGTTGATTGACATGGTGCCGTTTGGCCTGCACGCTTTCAATCTCAAGGCTTTTATGATATGGCTTGCCGTGTCGGTCTGTCTGGACGACAACATCAGGCGGATGTCTGACGAAGAAATAACCGCAGAATTATTCACAAAGAAAACAAAATTGTTGCCATGGCAGAAAAACTCAAAGTAGTCTGGCTGTCAAACATAATATTCCCGGATGCCGCAGAGCGGATAGGGGTAGCCAGATATGCCATCGGGTCGTGGCTGACGGCCTATCGTGATGTCATGCGCAGGTATCATGGCGATGACATGATGCTGCATGTCATTGCCCCCTACGACGGTCATAGCTTCGCAGAGCTGACGGTCGGCGACACATGTCACTATCTATTTCCCAAGGAATGCAAACCACAAGCTCTCAGTGCGTGGTTCAAGTCTATTGACGACCGTATCCGTCCGGACGTAGTGCACCTGCACGGGTCGGAGTTCCCACATTCGTCCATATATGTAGATGCTTGCGGCAATGCCAATGCTGTGCTTTCGATACAAGGACTGGTCAGCGTCTATCCCCGTTACTATTTTGCAGGGATGCCGGCACACTATCCGCCCACGTTGCGCGACCTGTTGAAAGGCGAAACCTTGACCGCCCGGCGCAATGAGATGGCCCGTCGGGGACAGTTGGAACGTTCGCTCCTCACCAAGGTGCGCTATGTGGCCGGCCGCACGAGCTGGGACTATGCTCATTGCAAGGCCGTCAATCAGTCATTGCACTACTTCGTTTGCAATGAACCTCTGCGTGAGGGCTTCTATCATGCCGCATGGTCGCTGCCGGCATGCAGGCGGCACACTATCTTTGCATGCCAGTCGTCTTATCCCATCAAGGGGACTCACATGCTGCTCCGTGCACTTGCGATAGTGCGTCGCACATATCCGGATGCCGTACTGAGCTTGCCCGGGGTAGACGTGGCCCGACGTCCATGGTACAGGACTTTTACTTATTGGAAATATATCCGCAGTCTTATCCGCGACCTCGGATTGTCCGGATGCGTCCACTTCCTCGGCGACTTGTCTGAGGAGGAGATGATTGACCAATACCTGTCGGCCAACGTATTTGTCTGCCCTTCATCCATAGAGAATAGCTCCAATTCTGTCTGCGAAGCACAGATGACAGGCACTCCCGTCATAGCCAGCTATGTCGGCGGGATGATGGATCTCGTCGATGACGGGGTGACAGGCCTGCTCTATCGCTTCGAAGAGATAGAGATGCTGGCCGACAAGATTTGCCGGATTTTTGCCGACGATGATTTGGCCGTGACACTTTCGCGCAATGCACGGGCAGCGGCCTCGGTGCGCCATGACCGCGAAGCCATAGCCCGGTCGTTGTGGCAGATATACCAGACAGTGTCTGGCAACGTGAATCAAGACAGGCAACAATGAACAAAGACTCCATATCAGCCAAACTGTTGTCCGACCCGCGCGGATACATCTGTCACAAATCGGCGGTAGCATTGCGCAGGTGTTACGTTGTGATGTGTTCGGCATACACGGCACTTCTGGCCAAGCTCAAAGGTGTCGTTTTCGCCTCGATTCCCGAGTGCGACGGGGTGCCATACCTCAGCCGCTGTCCGCGCTCGGTCATCAGGGTCGGGAGAGACTTTAAAATCAATTCGTCATTCAAGTCCAACAATATCGGGGTATTGTCGCGTTCGCGCCTCACGACCAACGACACCGGGGCGCAAATCATCATAGGCGACAGGGTGGGGGTCTCAGCCGTCACGATATCGGCATTCGAGCGCATCACGATAGGCGATGACACCCTCATCGGCGGCAATGTGCTCATCACAGATTCCGACTGGCACCAGATTGACCCGGGCGAGCGTCTGGAGGGGCGTGGGCAGGCTGCTTCGGCCGAAGTAAAGATCGGGCGGAATGTCTTCATCGGCACACGGTCGATAGTCCTCAAGGGGGTGACAATAGGCGACAATTCAATCATCGGGGCGGGCAGTGTCGTCACACGCGACATCCCGCCCAATGTCATAGCGGCGGGCAATCCATGCCGTGTCATCAAACGACTCTGAGTGACAATGTCTCACGGCGACGGCTACTGCCATTTGCCGTCGCACACCGGCCGGACGACGACAGTCGTGCCGGCTTAATTTATGCCTGTCTGCACGACATCGTGTGTTGCGGTGCATGCAATTCCCTCCATCGCAGCATATAATTTCTATTTAACGACGTTGTCTATATGTTTAACGTCGGTGAATATATAGATACCGTCGGTGAACATATATTCACCGACGGTAAATAGAGATTGTGTCTGACATCCTGCCGATTGGCATGCGGCCTTTTGGCGGATTGCATCAGGCGTCTTGCCGTTTTGCCCGCCATGTCACCGCCGGTAT
>DWUP01000132.1 GCA_020012075.1 Candidatus Avibacteroides avistercoris | reverse complement strand
GCCGTGCGGGGTGTGCCGTCAGGTGATCCTCGAGACCGAGCGGCGTGCCGGGCGGCCGATACGCATCATGCTCTGTGCTGCCGACAGCATCTATGTGGCCGACGGCATAGCCAACCTGCTCCCATTGTCGTTTGACTCAGGCTACATGCTATGACCATCCCGACGACGATACGCACCGTGGCCGTGGCCATCATCGCGGCCTTTGCCCTGACAGGGGCGGTGCAGGCACAGCGGCTGAACAAGGATTATGTCAGCTACATCAAGAAGTGGGACAAGGTGGCCGTCGAGCAAATGGAGAAATACAAAATCCCCGCCAGCGTCACACTCGCCCAAGGACTGCTGGAGTCGGGAGCCGGCAAGAGCACGCTGGCACGACGCTCCAACAACCACTTCGGCATCAAGTGCGGCAGTTCGTGGCGCGGCCGCTCGGTGAGGCATGACGACGACGCTCCCGATGAATGTTTCCGTGCCTACCGCTCGGCCAAGGACTCCTACGAAGACCACTCACTGTTCCTGACAGGCAACCGCCGCTATGCTTCGCTCTTCCGCCTCAAGCCCACCGACTATCGCGGCTGGGCCAAGGGTCTGAAGCGGGCGGGCTATGCCACCAACCCCTCCTACGCCTCGCTGCTCATCCAGATCATCGAGGACTATGAACTCTACAAATATGACGGCGGGCGCAAGGCACGGCGGGCGCGGCGGCGCGGCATGACAATCATCCCGCACGACACCTACATCGCCAACGGCCTGCTCTATGTCGTCGCCCGCGAGGACGACACATTCGACGCCATCGGCCGGGAGTTCAAGGTCAAGGCCAAGAAGCTGGCTGCCTACAACGACCTGTGGCGCGACTATCCGCTCATGGCCGGCGACATAGTCTATCTGGAGGAGAAGTGCAAAGCCCACCCGGGCAAGGCGACCTATCACATCGTCAAGGACGGCGACTCGATGCACTCCATAGCACAGACCTACGGCGTGCAGCTCAAGAGGCTGTTCAAAATGAACAAACTCGACGAAGACTATATGCCCGAGGTGGGAGACTTCATCTGGGTGAAATGAGGCCTCATCACGGGGCAATGCCGCCGCACCACACAGGCACGCCTCAGCGCCAGAACTGCCACCACCGGCGGCGCGGACGCCTCGATGCCGCCTCGTCGAGACAGATTTCCATGAACGAACGGCCCGTCGAGATAGACTTGTAGATCACATCCCAGCCGGGCAGGCCGCCGACATTGCGGTCGTCGATGAAGACATCGACCTTCAACTTGCGCGTGTAGCTGCCATGCTCGGGGTCTTCCTCCTCATAATTGCGGTTGATGGCATAGAAGTCGATGCCGCGCTCATTGCAATACTTCACCGCCTCGTCGAGGAGCCGCCCCTCGCGCACCGTCCACAAGATCAGCAGGTGCCCGTCCTCGCGCAACCGCCTGAGCGTCTCAATGGCAAAGGGGATCTCACGCCCTATCTTAGGGTAACGGTGTTCGACTATCGTCCCGTCGAAGTCTACAGCTATATACATTGTCGTCTCGGGTTAAGTGATTGAATGATTCCGGCACGAAGATAGTGCAAATCGCCCACATCACCCCGGCATCCGCACACCAATATCCACAGGCGCGCCATGACATGCCCTCACCGGCGGCCGCAGGGTCTGATGCTATTGCACGCAGGGTAGTATGCCATAGGCCACAGGGTCGTATGCCAACCGTATGGCATACAATGCTTTTGCGGCAGGCATACGGCATAATAAACATTAAAAATCCGGGCATCCGCTTGCATGATTGCCGGCCAAGGCTTAGATTTGCAGCACTACTACGGGTCTGACTGGTTTTGACGGCAGGCAGAAATGGTAGGTAAGCATGCAGTGTTTCGTAGATTGACACTCAAATCACAGTCTTCAAACAATTATCTGGCGAAAACAACTACGCTCTCGCTGCTTGATCTGAAGTACAGTAAGGTCGCTTAATTCCTGCACAAGGTGCGGGAACGAGACATCACTCCGGCACTGTCGCCTCGAGGTAACCGGGTCAAGTGGTGCAGTCAAGTCGAGGATAGTGACGGCCGGCTCCGCAGCCGCCACGAAATTCATAGGAGATAAGGCATGGGTTGGTGGCTTTGGTCTTGCCCATGCACGAAAATGAAGTCAAAGATAAGCATGTAGAAAGCCTATGGTTTCCTTGTTCGGACGAGGGTTCGACTCCCTCCAGATCCACAATCAGCGACAAGATGATGCAGCACCGCAGCCAATGCCCCCGATGGCGGGAGGACGGCTGCGGTGCTTGTTTTGTCGCATCCCGGCCACAGCCCCCGTCACTCGCCGTCACCATTGCCATCGCCGATGGCATCAGGCTCATTGCCCTCGGCGAAGCGGTCCGGCACGCGGCGGTGGCGGGTGTCGATGCCCATGGCGCGCAGCTGTTCGAGCTTGCGGATGGCATTATCGCGCCCCGTGGACAGACGCTTGACGGCCTCGTCATAGCTTGCACGGGCCGTGTCGAGCGACCGCCCGACGCGCTCCATCGACTCACAGTAGGCGGTGAGCTTGACATAGATGTCGCCTGCCAGCTTGACAATGCGCATCGTGTTGGCATCCTGCTCGTCGCGCCGCCAGAGGACAGACACCATCTTGAGCACCGAAACGAGGTGCGACGGGGCGACAATCATCACACGGCGTTCGTAGGCATCCATCCACAGGTGCGGCTCTGTCTGCATGGCCAACATATAAGCCGAGTCGTTGGGGATGAACATCATGACGAAATCGACCGACCGCGCATGGTCCTGATAGGACTTGGCCGCCAGTTCGCCCACATGACGGCGCACCGAGGCCACGTGCGCACGGGCAGCCGCCTGCCGCCCCGCGTCGTCGGTGGCCGAGAGGTAGTCCATGTAGGCCGTCAGCGAAGTCTTGGCATCGATGATTATGTCGGTCTTGTCGGGATAATGCACGATGACGTCGGGCCTCATCCTGCCGCCGTCATCACCCGACAGCGTGCGCCCGTCCGCGCCGCGCAGCGTCTCCTGAGTGTCAAACTCGCGCCCCTTGACAAGCCCGCTGTTCTCCAGCATCGTCTCGAGGATATGCTCGCCCCAGTCGCCCTGTATCCTCGTGTTGCCCGTCAGTGCGTCGGCCAGCTTGCGGGCATCGTCGCCTATCTGCCGTGACGAGACGATGAGACGGGCTATCTGTTCCTTGAGCGAATACTGTTCCTTTGCCGTGTCGGTATAGGTCTTGCTGACCAGATTGCCAAACTCGGCGAGGCGTTCCCTGAGCGGAGCGACCACTTTGTCCAGTTCCTCGCGGCCGGCATCGGCGATGCGGCGCGAATTGCCCTCGAGCACCGCCGAGGCGATGCGGCGGAACTCAGCCTCCATCACCCGCCCCCGCGCTTCGTCAGAGGCATCCATCCTGTCGCGGGCATCGAGCCCGGCCCGCAGCTCGGCACAGAGCTTCTCGGCACGGTGCAGGGCCTCGGTGCGCTCGTCGAGCAGCCTCCGCTCGTCGTCGGCCTGACGGATGCGCGCCTCACACCGCGCCAACTCGGCACGCAGGGCGGACTCGGCGGACACGGCACGCAGCGAGCGGATGAGATAGCCGAGGAGAAAGCCCCCGGCGAGAGCTATCATTGCATAGATATAGAGCATGGCTTGCAAAACTTTTGTCAGATGAAAGATGTCGCCGTGCCGCACCACAGAGGCCGACCGTCACGGCACACGCCGAGCGGCACGCGCCGCAAAGTTAGCCCCCATCGGCCAAACGGCATCGCCGCGCGGCATGAAATTCGCCCGACGACCGGACGAAAAGCGCACGGCAACGCACACCGACCGCCCCACCCCGGCACATAAACCCGGCGGCCTCCGCACCCAAACTATATTCGCAAGTTGCGTACGTATATCCGCAAGCTCCGTATATACATTCGCAAACTGCGTATGTATATACGCAACTTGCGAATATAGTTTATTCACCGGGCCGGGCAACTTCACATCCCACCCCCGGCGACTTTGCCCGGCACTCCGCCGCGTTTCCCCGCCGGGACGCGGGCGGCGGGGGCAAAAGAAATCCCCGCCCATCACGGTGGATGGGCGGGGAAAAATAGGACAAATCAATCGTGAGATAGCCGGATGCCGGCAAGGATGCTTACCAATCCGCCCACCTATCTATATTCTCAACTCTCTTGTTTACACTTTTTGGTTGCTCATCATACTTGAGTAATGTAGGCTTCATCTTATATGCACTATTTTTATACTCATAGATGAAGTAAAAGCGTGTAGGCTCGCGCAGTGTGGAATAGTCATAGATCCCATCATAAACACGCCAAATGTATGCATCATCAGACTCCACTCCGCCGCCATTCGTCTCAGAGAAGTTCGACAATGGGTAGTCGGTGAGCCTCTGGAGGTAGAACTCGCTGCGCAGGTCCTGCCATTCGCCGTCACGGCCTATGCGATAGGCGATGACGTTGCCGAACTTCAGCGGAGAGTTATCGGTAGAAAACTCGGCCTCATCTTTCTTGTTGCTGCCGGGATCTTGCTCAGAGCCACGG
>DWUP01000131.1 GCA_020012075.1 Candidatus Avibacteroides avistercoris | reverse complement strand
CCATGAGGCATCCCGCCGAAACCTTCCATTAATATCAATCCATCACAATCTGTCAGAGTGTCCAACCGTCAGTCCAGTCGTTGCTTGCAGAGACAGCACCCTTGTAGTCAGTCTGAGTGAAGAATGAGTCTGCTGACAAATCCTTGCCGCCATCGACGGTGCCGACATAATCATTGGTGAATGAGAATGTCTGGTCGGTGAGGTTGCCAGCGGCAGCTGCAAACATATCGTTGGTGTATATGTTCTCATTTGAATTGAGGACGCCACCCAGAGCCACATACTCAAGCACTGAAGTGCCGTCTGCAAGGGCATTCTCGGTGCCTGCCGACTCCACTGTCAGCGGGAGAGCCTTGCCTGTAATGATGGCGTTATAGAGTTCGACCTCAGTACCCTCACGCAGACGCACGCCCTGTGCATCACCGTCGTTGCCGATGAGCGTCACATTGGCAATGACGGGGTGAGCCACGGGAGTTGCCTGATTGTTGTCACCATTGTTGTCACATTCCATCAGGCAGTCGCAGTCATAGCCGAGCGTACTTTCATTCTCCTGATAAGCCACGAGGAATTGGGCTTTGCCGTTCCAGCCTTCTGTCCAGTCAAACGAGTCGTCAGAGCAGCTTGTCGCTACCATGTTTCTGACATTGACCGAGCCTCCGAAGAACTCGAATCCGTCGTCAGAGCCTTTGTATGCCTGGCAATATTCGACCGTAGTACCGTTGCCTACGCCATAGAACGAGATACCGTTGGCCTCATGCTCCTCGTCGAGTGCAAAGCCGGTGTACTCCAGACGGACATAGCGCAGTGTACCCGAGTTGTCATTGTCATCATTGCCTCCATAGGTGGCGTTGCCTATTTCCGAGCGGCCGATGCCACCCTCTGCGTTGGTGTGGGCACGTCCACAGATGTGGATGCCGCCCCATGCTCCGGCCTCTTTCAATTGCGAAGTCATCACGATGGGATTGGTGGCAGTGCCGTTTGCCTCTATCCTTGCACCTTGCTCGATCAGGATATAGTCAGGAGTGTCATCGTCGACAGCCGTGATAGTCACGCCCTCGGGGATAACAAGTCTCGCGCCACTCTTGATGTGCACGCCGCCGCTCAGCGTGTAGCTCTGGTTGGCCTCGAGCACGAGGTCAGAAGTGTACTCGCCTTGGAGGTCGGCCGTGGTCGGCTGGGTGCCCTGCGCAGTATCTTCATCATCACTGCAAGAGACGAAAGCTGCCGTTGATACCATCATGGCAAAGGTCAAAAGACCGAATCTGATTTTTTCCATAATTAATTGTTAATGATTAATGGTTGCTATTCTATTATTGTTCTCAATTGTTTTGTCAGAGTTTGTAGGTGAAACCTATCTCGAAGTTTGTGCCTGTCTTAAACCTCTCGACGACCTCCTTGCCACCCGTCAGCGGGACGTCCTGCTCGAAGATGACGTCACGATTGAGGATGTCATTGACTTTGGCGGATATGCTGCAATGCTCATTGAACCTATAGCGCGCCACGAAATTGAGCGTGTGCAGTGCTTGTTGGGTGACATCGCCCAGACCCGACACACCTACCGACTGGATGCGGGGACCCTGCAAATTGTAGAGGAGGGCCAGCGACATGTCATCTCCGTTCTTAAACTTGGGGGCATAAGTCAGGTCGGCATTTGCCAGATAGGGAGAAGCCCCCTGCAATGCACGTGTGGTGTTGGTATAAGCACCACCCTCGGGCAAAACTACATTGGTATACATGTATGAGACATTGGCTCCGAGAATCAGATCCTTGACAATATTCTTGCGGATTTCGACTTCTACACCGGCTGCCACGCCATTGTCGGCATTGTTGAATGAGTGTGTCGTCGCACCACCCTGCAGGAATTGCGTCCTTTCGATAGGGTCTTCGAGCTGTTTGTAGTAGACTGTCGCCGAAAACATGTCACCGCTCTGGGTGATATATTCATATCGTAAATCGACATTCCAGTTATAACCGTTCTTCAGATGTTCATTACCACGGATTTGGGCACCGCCATAAGACTCCTGATAGAGGAATGGAGTCATCTCGATGAATGATGGCCGCGTGATGGTGCGTGAGAACGAGAGACGGATACTGTTGTTATCCCTGAATTGGTAGCGGGCATTCAACGCGGGGAAGAAATCATGGTTCTTGAGCGTACTGCGCCTTGCTATTGATGCATCGTCATAGTAATCGACATATTGGTCAGAATATTCGTATCTGACACCTATGTTGATCATGAGGTCATTCACCGGGTAGAGTTCGGCACTGATGAAACCTGCCGCGATGCGGTTTGCTGCCTCATAATTGTCCTTGAGCTGCTGCACCCGATTGACGCTGATGTCACCCGCAGCCAATGCTCCCGCATTGATAAAATCGTCAGGCCTATAGAAATCGTCTATCACAGGATTGATGCCGCTGAGATTATAGTAGAAGCGAGTGGCGCTGTAACTTCTCTTCTTGTCCTTGTATGCCGCCCCGAATACGACCTTATTGCTTTCGCCGAACTTATATTCAGATGACACATCGGCCAAGTATTCACTTTCATTGAGGTCGCCGAAGTAGCGCATCGTCTCCTGTCTGTTGAGCTTGAACAGTTCGAGCCCATTGCTCGTGCGCTCATACATCACTTGGCGGCGGTCAGGCTCTTCGCTTGTCGTCTTGCCGTATGATCCCTTCCACGTCAGTGACCAAGCGTCGCCAAACTCATGGAAACCGGACAATTGGTGGTTTTGCAACGTATAAATGTGTGTTACATCATGTATGCCAAGCAGCTGGTGATCGTCGCGGTCATGCCCGCTACGGGTCATATACTCGTTGGACGCATTGCGGGCATAAAAGAAGTTGTAGCCTATATGGTCGCTCTCTCTGAATGAATAGCCCACACTTGCCAGCCCTGACAATTTAACCTCATTTATATATGCATCATAATTGAAATCATTCACAACCGTACCGGTGGCCTCAAGTGTCTTGTATATCGCATTGTCCATAGAGCTCAAACCATTGCTGACACTCATTGAAGCAAGAATATTCAAATCATTTGAGCCAATCCGGAAATTACGTCCGAAAGAGACATTACCCGAGAAAGCGGGGATTGCCGTGCGCCTCTCGACATTAAATCCGGTGTTGAATATCCTGTTATTCCTTGAGTATTGGCGGAAGTCACTCAATGGCAGATTGTAGGCATTGTTGTCTATTGACGGATTGCGGAATAGTGTAGATGCTCTGTCCATCTCATAGAAGTCTCCGCCAATAGTGTTAGTATAACCTTTGACCGACACACTGGCCTCAAAGAAATTATCACTCGACTGGTCTTTAGTAGCGATATCGATGTGAGCACCGGAATAATCTGCGAATGATGCTACGTCATACACCTTGCTGACCGTAATGTTTTTGACTGTAGACGTAGGGAAAAGGTCAAGGGGAATCAACTTATGGTCCGGGTTTGGTGAGGCTACCGACATGCCATTAAGGGTGGTTATACTGTAACGGTCGCCCAATCCGCGCACGATGATCTGGCCTGCAGAAGCGACTGATATGCCGGTCAATTTCTTGACACCCTCCTGTACATCCGATATGCCCTTTATTGAGAGGTCGCGCGCACCGATATTCTCAATCGGGATACTTGACTTTTGCCTTTCTTTGAGCAGTGCCGTCGCAGTTTCATTGTTTTTTCGTGCCGTCACGGTCACTTCACCGAGCTGTCTGTTATCCGGCTCAAGCAAAATTTCTATCGGCGCAGTGTCTTTTGATGCATTGACTTTTAGCTTCTTCGTTATATATGAAACGTAGGAAACGACTATCGTTGTCTCGCCTTTCACACCATTCAGGACAAATGAGCCGTCAAGGTCTGTAATTGTCCCCACTGTCGTGCCGTCGATTTGCACAGATGCACCGATCAATGGTTCTTTTGTCTCGCTGTCTTTGACTACTCCCTTGATATCTGCCGCCGTAGCAAACATCACAATAAGCAATAGGGAAATCGTCGATGTCAGTTTTTTAATCATTGCGTCTCGTGTTATCTTTTCGCCTGCGAAATACGCCCATTTATGTTTAAAGGCAACTACACGAGGTTTACAATGCTTTTAACCGTCGGTTACATTTTTAATACATCGAGAATCTCACTATCTGCCGGCAGCTGACTGTCAATGGCTTGGCAAAAAAGCCGGCCGCCTGTCGCGTCCAATGGCGCATGACAGGCGGCCGGTCAATGAGTGTCAGGGGCGGGTAAAAACGGTTTAGCTCAGTCCCTCAATGTGCCCATTGACATAATCAATGTGATTGGCCTGCGGATCCTTGGGGAGTCCCGGCATACGCATTATGTCGCCGGCGATGACTACTATCATCTCTGCTCCCATATTTATGACTATATCCTTAATGTGAAATTCGAAGTCCCGCGCCACTCCATAAGCCTTCGGGTCCGCCGAAAACGAATATTGCGTCTTGGCAATGCAGACGGGATATGACGAAAGGCCAAGTTTTTCGACCAGCTTAAGCATACGTCTTGCCTTGATGCTATAAGTGACTTCGGCTGCGCCATATATACGTTTGGCCACTTTCTCTATCTTCTCTGTCGTCGAGTCACCGTCGTTGTATGTGAATTGCAGCTTCTCTGACGGGCGTTTCTCTATTGTCCTGACCACTTCGTTTGCAAGGTCTATTGCCCCGCTACCACCCTCAGCGTATGCATTATTGACAGCAAAGCCCACTTGCTTGTTTTCGCAGAAGTCGCGCACTGCGTCTATCTCGTCATCGAGGTCGTCGGCATATCTGTTGAGAGCCACCACAATGTGCTGCCCGAACGAACGGATATTGTCGATGTGTTTGTTGAGATTGTGCAGTCCCGCGCCGACACCGACTATGTTGGGCAAGCCTATCATGTCTTCGCTCACTCCGCCATGCATTTTGAGTCCTTTGAGGGTAACGACGATGACGGTCAGTCGCGGTTGCAGGCCTGCCTTGCGGCACTTGATGTTATAGAACTTCTCTGCGCCGAGGTCTGCTCCGAATCCGGCCTCAGTCACCACATAATCCGCATAGGTCATTGCCATCTTGGTCGCCAGCACCGAGTTGCATCCGTGTGCGATGTTTGCAAACGGGCCTCCATGCACGAAGGCCGGGGTATTCTCGGTGGTCTGCACCAGATTGGGATTGAGGGCATCCTTGAGAAGGACTACTATTGCTCCTGTCACCCCGAGGTCACGCACGGTGAACGGTCTGTCGTCATAGGTATAGCCGAGCAATATGTTGTCTATCCTCCGGCGGAGGTCATCGATGTCAGTCGCAAGGCAGAGGATGGCCATAATCTCTGATGCCGGTGTTATGTCGAAGCCCGACTCGCGGGGGATACCGTTGGTTCGCCCGCCGAGGCCGGTCACTATGTTGCGCAGGCTGCGGTCATTGACGTCCATCACCCGCTTCCACAGCACTTCTTTAAGCCCGAAACCGTCGGCTTGGTGCTGGTAAATATAGTTTTCGAGCAAAGCCATTATCATGTTGTGCGCCGAGGTTATGGCATGGAAGTCGCCGGTGAAATGCAGGTTGATGCTGTCCATGGGCAACACCTGTGCATATCCGCCACCTGCCGCGCCGCCCTTCATGCCGAAGCAAGGGCCGAGCGACGGCTCACGCAGAGCGACTATTGCTTTCTTGCCTATCCTGTTCAAGCCGAGGGCCAGACCTATCGAGACTGTCGTCTTGCCTATGCCGGCCTTGGTCGGCGTGATGGCGGTCACGAGTATCAGATTGCTCTGCTCCACCCTCCGTCCGTCAATCAGATGGGCAGGGACCTTGGCGATATACCGGCCGTAATTGCTGACTTCCTCCGCAGGTATTCCTACCGAGCGGGCCACTTCCTTTATCTTCTTCAACTCGCACTCCCTTGCAATTTCAATGTCACTCTTCATTGGCTTTATCTTGTCTTAATATATTGGTAATAGTTGTATGTCCTCAAACCACTGCAATGTCTTGTAATATTCGTTCCACGCCGTATATGATTGCCGCGGGACATAACTGCCGAGGCCCGTATAGCGGTCGGCATCAAGGTAGATGGTCTGCGAGCCATAGCCGAACGAGTCGGTCGCATACCTGAAAGGCAACGCCTGTCCAAGTGCACCGATGACCGGTGCGGCACCGTCAGCACCGAGCAGGCGGGTCATATAATCGCCGAAATCATATAAATAATGATAGGTATAACGGTCATAGCGCAGCAATTCATCGACAAATGTCTCGTCATAGACCGGGGCTACATCGGCAAGCTGCCGCCGTGTGACACCGGCCAGAGAGTCAAGGGCTGCACAGTCGATGACCGATATTGCCCCCGTCATCTCAATGCCATAGGCCGGACTGTAAACACCGTCATAATAGCCGGCATAAGCCTCGGCCACCGCTATCTCAGGATGCCGGCTCTGCAAGGCCGGCATGATGGAGTTATAGGGGAAGCCCATCTCCCACACCTCGATAGGCGAAGCGACGATATAATCGGCGACGCCGCGCAACTCGTATGCCACCTCGACTGTCGCCATAAGGCATGCATCAAACATCAGGAAGTCAAAATGCAGCCCCGTCGCTGCAAGCGCCGAGCGCAGGTCGCGTATGTCCATGAAATGCTGTCCGTCCTGCCCGAACCAACGTCCGAACGGCAGCGACGGAGCCGACGCAGGCAGCCACCCCATGCCATGTGACCAGAGGTCGAGGACATAGTGCTGCGACGGATAGCGTGCGGCCACTCCGGCGATGACATCCGCCATGAAGTCGGGATCCACGGCATCGACATCGCCATACTCACCGATGACCTCGCGTGTCACACTGCCTCCGTCATCACGCGTGAAACTGACCAACTGCGCCCCGCCATCGCCGACATCGACGAAAGCCACCGTGTTGATTGTCACATCCATCGCACGCAGCCCCGCCTCGATGCCGCGCAAGTTTGACTCGACATTGCCCGACAGGCTGTTGTCCGCCGCCATATATACAATATAGGTAAGGTCTTTGGCCGGCAACGTGCGCACATCATCATCCTTGTCACATGACGCCAGCAGCAGTAATATGGCCAATAGTGGGAAAAATCTCATCTCATTAAATTCTAAATCACTTATTGCACAGCCTGATAGCCCCGCCGTGAGACACACAGGCATCCGCACCCGCAGGCCGCGCTATGCAATGGCAAAGATAGTGAAAGGCGAGAGCAGAGGCAAGGGCGGGAAATTGTTCTCGCCCGGGCTATGCCGAGCCGCATCCTGTCTTCGTGTGACAAAGATAGTGAAAGGCGAGAGCAGAGGCAAGAGAAAAGGTCGCTTTCATCGGGACATTGCAGCGCAGCAATCCTTTCGCAGCAGGGCAAAGGGAATGACGCTTTGCCTGTCACCGCACCAAGCCTTGACAAAGTCGGCCGGGCGGCGGCTGCAATGCAAGCTGCGCACCACCCCGTGCCGCCATCATACGACCATCTCGCGGATAGCATACGGCCACAATCGCCGCGGCATCAGACCCCATTAAAAAAACTTAGGCTAAAAATATATAGACGCTAAGCTGCAAATATATGTTTTTAGCCTAAAAAATTGAGATGACATACTGCCCTGCGCCAAACAGCATCTGACCCTGCGGCCGATGGCATAGCACCCTCGCGCCACAGCCACTGGACACATCTGCCCGCTGCATGAACGCCAACGGCCTCATCCGGCTGCCGCAAATGCTGAAAAGGGCGTCCCCCCAAGGAGTCTGCTGCCGACTCCATGAGGGGACGCCCCTTGGTCACCGATGGGCGGCTGCCGTGCAGCAGCCCACAGGGTTTATCTGATCACGACTTTGGCCACTTTGTCAGCCATCTTGAGGATGTATACTCCGGGAGTGAGACCGCCGATGGTCTGCTCACCGATGACTGTCCCGGTATATATGGTGACACCTGACACACCGGTCAATGTGACATGGCATTCAGATGAAGCATTGACAGTCACCGCATCGCCGTCCACACGATAGGTGCAGACCGATTGGGTCGTGCCGATGCCATCGGCGAGGTCGAATGTCGCGCTGAACTCTATGTCGCCCGTCACCAGGTAGCGGCGCGGGTTGTCAGTGTTGCCGTCGTCCCAGCCTTTGAAGGCGTAGCCTCCGTCAGCGATGGCCTCAGCGATGAGCTCGGTAGCAAAAGGCACGGCCGCACCGCTTTCGACAACCGACGACGTTGCTTGGTCAGTGACTTGCACTGTTCCGCCCTCGGTAGCATCAAAGGTGACGGTGTATTCCACCGGTTCCACTTCTACTTCGCCCTCGACCTCGACGATTATGTCATAGGCCATACCTTCCTTGATGTCAATAGCGCAAGCCGCCGTGCCTTCCATCCAAGCATTGTTGTAAATGATGCGGATGCGCGGTGCACTGGGCACTGCATCTGCCGGGACAGTCATCTCATGGCTGATGTCCATCACTTCGTCATAGTTGCCGAGGATGTGGTTGGCCGGAGGTGTGCTGCCGAAAGATGCTTCCTGCGTCAATATCCCGTCGTAGTCCCAGTCGGTGAAGATATATGCCGCATTGTAGCGGAAGTCTTGGTAGACTGTCGTCGTCGATCTCTCGCCGGCCTCGTTGGCTTTGAGATGGATGGTGAACGTCTCACCGGGCTTCACTTTGAGCGTATCCTCCACTACCTGATAGACTCCCGACGGTGTGCTGCTCCATGTCTGCTCTATGTCGGTATCGAGACCCTCGGTGCTGAGGCTTGCAAGATAGGCCAAGCCATATGCGTGCATAGTGCCACCGGGCGTGCAATATTCCACTTCTTCATAGACACGCTCCTGTGCCGCCACTATATCGAAGTCATATACGTATCCGCTTGTCACCGGGCCGTCGGCGGGTGTGCCGTCTGCCGTGTCGAGGATGAGGCGGACACGTGCGGTCGAGCCGAGACGCATGTCGCCGGGTATCTCTATGTCTGCGTTGCCATAATCGTCAAATACGAGTGCTTCCTCAGTATCGAATGTGTAGCTCTTATCCCAGTCAATCCACCCGGCAAGGACTGTAGCCGCTGCTGTGCCGGATGTCGTCGCCTGCTGCGTCCTGAGGACTACTGCACTGCCCGGCGCGGCTGAGAATTGGGTAGCGAGGCGGTTGTAGACTTGAGACGGTGCTGCATCGGCTTCATAGTCGAGATTGTCCCCATTCACGCCGAGTGCCACGATGGCAGACAGGTAGGTGTCGGGATTGGTCTCACCCTCTGGCTTGGAATAGCCGAGTATGCCTGACGATGCCGCAGAACTGAAGCGCAACTTGTAGCTGTAGCTGCCATAGGACGGCACCATGTATTGCGAGAGGACACCCGGCCCGCAGCTGGCGTTGCCGAGTCCACGCTGCATGTAGTCAAGGTGCAGGATGGTCTCTTGCCGTGGCGTAAGCTCCCAGTCATGCTGCGCACGGTATAACTCTTCGTCTGTATGGTGCATTGCCGAGAAGTTTACCTGTCCCTCAGTCTCAATGATGAGCCCGTCACCGTCGTCATTGATGAGTGCGAGGCGGCGGAGGTCTTCGCGATTGCCCGTTGCGTTGGGACGGACGAAAGACTCCTTCATGTCAGTGACAGTCGTGTTGTAAAGTCCGAGGAATGCACCGCGCTTGCGGTCGCAATAGTTGGACTCCGGACCACGTGCATAGTACTGCACATTCTCATATCCCGGTGCGATCTGCATCGACATGCCCAGACGGCGCAAGTCACTGCTCTGCGGGCTGAATGTCGCCTCGACATCCATGATTCCATTGGAATAAATAGTGTAGACCACGGTGTATTCACACTTGTAAGTCGAATAGTAGTTGGCCGTCACCTTGTATGCTTTGGCCGCAAACGTACTTTCGCCTTCGGTCACCTCAGAGCTTGAGCTGATACAACTCAGATTGACCGAGGTATCGGTAAAGCTTGTCTCATTCTCTATGTAGCGGAAGTTGTCATACTTGAGTCCGTTGCCGTCATTGATCATTTCCTTACCATTATATATTATGGAGGTAAGATAACCACCGCTGAACGAATAGCTGAAGCCGTTGCCCTCAATGGTCACGTCACCACCTTCGCCCGTGACAGTCATCACATCATCGAGTGACGATGCGTTAATCTCGGGGAGAGATGGGCGCTGCTTGAGTGTAAACTGTTCCTGCGCCATGACATGCCCGGCATCGCACCAAGTAGTAGCAGACTTTTGGACAAACTTGACGTTGAGCAGATACTCTGCATCTTCAATGAGCTGCGTGGTATATGGGATATTGAGTTCCTTGCTCTGGTCGGGGGCAAGGGCAAAATTGTCGATAGCACCGCTTTCTACAATCTCGCCGTCGCACAATACCTCCCACACGACGTTGAGCGTATTGAGGTTGAGGAAGTCATAGGCGTTGGTGATATTGACGCTCTTTGATGTGTCGTCCCACTCCCCATATTTGACATACTGATATACCCTCTTGACCTCTTGGAGCTTGCCCGTGTAGGCTCTGTCGGGAGTAACGAGACCGTTGCTGCAGAAATTGCCTTGGTGCGGGCCCGGGAAGTCATAGCCCGTGTACCACCCGCGCATGCTGCCGGTCTTAATCTCTTCGGGGTTGTATATTCCTTGGTCTACCCAATCCCATATACAGCCGCCGATAATGCGCTTACTGGACTCGATGATGTCCCAATATTCCTGCAGGTTACCGGTCGACTGGCCCATGGAGTGAGCGTATTCGCAGATGAAGTGCGGGCGAGTGTCAGACGTGTTGGCATAGCCCTGCACTTTGGTCAGGGCCGGATACATATCAGAGGTCATGTCGGTATAGCTCCAATTGCCTTGTCCTTCATAATGTATCATACGGTCGTCCAAAGCACGCACGGCGTCATAGGTGTCACGGAAGTTTGAACCGCCCCCGCTCTCGTTGCCCAGCGACCAGAAAATCACCGACGGGTGGTTTCTGTCACGCAATGTCATGCGCTCTGCCCTATCGACGAAAGCCGGTGCCCATGAGGTGTAGCCGCTTATGGCAGTGTTCGCATGGCACTCGATGTCGGCTTCGTCCATGACATAAAGGCCGAAGTAATCAAACATGGCATACATCTTTGCCTGATTGGGATAATGTGCCGTGCGGATGATGTTCATGTTATTCTGCTTGAACATCTTGACATCTGTCAGCATTGACTCGACATCGACGGCTCGACCCAGCAGTGGATGTGTGTCGTGGCGGTTGGCTCCCTTGAAGAATACCTTGTTGCCGTTGATGTGGACTACCTGGCCGACATGCTCGATATGGCGGAAACCATACTTGGTGTTGAATGCTTCGAGCTCATCCCTCTGGCTGTTCATCAGCACACACCGCACGTTATAGAGGTTGGGAATCTCGGCTGACCACAATTTCAGTCCCGACAAGCTCGTCGAAAGGCTGACTTCCTGCTCTTCGCCGCTGTTTATCACTATCTCTTTCTCGCCTACATTGGCCACGAGATTGTCGTCGTTGTCATACAGTCCTACCGAAGCTATGACCGTGGCACTCGCTCCCGAGCGGTTGTTGACCTTGAGATCGACATTGATAGTCCCCGAGGTGTAGCCACTGCCCTCATCGAGGTCGGCTGTGATATAGTGGTCGCGGATGTAAGTCTTGGGAGTGGCAAAGAGGTAGACATCACGATAGATGCCGCTCATGCGGAACATATCCTGACACTCGAGGTAGCTGCCGTCCGACCAGCGGAATACTTGGACGGCCAGAGTATTGGTGCCTTGTCTCAATGCATCGGTGATGTCAAACTCGTGGTCGGTGTTAGCCCCCTGCGTATAGCCGATGTACTGGCCATTGACCCAGACGTAGGCGGCACTATAGATGCCCCCGAACATGACAAACACACGATTGTTGTCCCACTCGGCTGGCAACTCGAATGTGCGGACATACGACCCGACCGGATTGACGCCATAGCCCGAGTAACCCGACCTGCGCTGAATGTAGGGAGGAGTATTGGCATGAGGATACTCGACGTTGCAATATATCGGTTTGTCATAGCCCTTCATCTCCCAGTTGGACGGCACCTCGATGTCATCCCATCCGGACACGTCGTAGCCGTCCTGCCAGAAACCTGTCGGGCGCTTTGACGGTTCGTCGACGAAATAGAACTTCCACGTGCCGTTGAGCGACATGTAGTAGGACGAGCCCGGTGTCACCCAAGGCGTTTCATAAAACTCTTCGTCGGCCAGCATCGCATCCACCGAGGGATAGGGGATGTAGGTCGCGTGGGCATCTTCCTTGTTTTGCTTGAAGATCGTCTCATTCTCCCAGAAATCACCCGGCCAGCCGCTTTCATCGGCCCTGACCGACTGGGGGACAGACAATCCTGCAAAAGCCACAAGCGTAAGCCCCAATGCACAAAGTTGCTTTAATTTCATATAATTATTAATTTGGTCTTCCAACATGCAAAAATAATTAAAAACAAGCCAATCGTGCAATCTTAGATTACAAAACCGGCACACAATCACAAAAAACGACTACACTTGATTAAGTTAAGACACCTGCAAGATGCCAATTTGATAAAACTCACCGGCCACAGTCAGGGGTATTAAGCATTTTGACAACAGATATTGGAGACATCCACACATGACGCGGCAGGATTTGCCCGGTGAGCTGACACATTTGACACACCGAGCTAAAAATTTAGCTCGGTGTGTCATTGCCGGTTGCTCGGTGTGCCATCCCGCGAAACATTGTATGCCATCCGACACGGCATCAGACACAGGCATTCAGGCCGGCAAAGGCTTACGCCATACGGTCTGACAAAGCAAAGCCCTACACACCGTGTGCCATCTGACAGATTTGCACTATCTTTGCAGCCGCTTTTATAGATTAGCCACAGAATATTTTAAGAAACATAATCAACCAACGGACAATGATCACAGTCAGCAACCTCTCGGTGCAATTTGGCAAAAGAATTCTGTTCAAAGACGTAAACCTCAATTTCAACAGCGGCAACTGCTATGGCATAATAGGTGCCAACGGCGCAGGAAAATCAACATTCCTCAAAGTCATAGCAGGCGAAATCGACTCGACCACGGGCAGTGTGACAATGGGACCGGGCGAACGCATGTCGGTATTGTCACAAGACCACTTCAAATGGGATGACTACACAGTGCTCGACACAGTGCTGATGGGGCACACCACCCTATGGCAGACAATGAAGGACCGCGAAGAGATTTACGCCAAAGAAAACTTCACAGACGAGGACGGCATGAGAGCATCCGAACTCGAAGAACGCTTCGCCGAACTCGGAGGCTGGACAGCCGAAAGCGATGCCGGCGCACTGCTGAGCGGACTGGGAGTAAAGGAAGACAAACACAGCCTGATGATGCGCGACCTGAGCGGAAAGGAAAAAGTGCGCGTCATGCTGGCACAAGCCCTCTTCGGCAATCCCGACAACCTGTTGCTCGACGAGCCGACCAACGACCTCGACATGGAGACAGTGATGTGGCTCGAGGACTATCTGGCAGAGTTTGACCACACGGTGCTGGTGGTGAGCCATGACAGGCATTTCCTCGACGCAGTCTGCACACATACAGTGGACATCGACTACGAGAAGATCACAATGTTTGCCGGCAACTACAGCTTCTGGTACGAATCAAGCCAGCTGGCACTGCGCCAAAGGCAGAACCAAAAAGCCAAAGCCGAAGAGAAAAGAAAGGAACTGGAAGAGTTCATACGCCGATTCTCAGCCAATGTGGCGAAAAGCAAACAGACCACCAGCCGCAAAAAGATGCTTGCCAAACTCAATGTCGATGACATCATGCCGTCATCACGCCGCTATCCGGGCATCATATTCACCCCCGACCGCGAAGTCGGCAACAAGATTCTGCACGTCGAAGGCTTGAGCAAAAAGTCTGACGACGGGAGCATCCTCTTCGACGATGTGACATTCACAGTCGAGAAAGGCGACAAAATCGTCTTCCTGTCGCATGACCCGAGGGCGATGACGGCACTGTTTGAGATTATCAACGGCAACGCCGAGCCAGATGCCGGCACCTACGAATGGGGAGTCACCATCACCACAGCCTATCTGCCGCTCGACAACTCACAATTCTTCGACTGCGACAAAAACCTCGTAGAATGGTTGTCACAATATGGCGAGGGCAACGAAGTCTATATGAAGAGCTTCCTCGGACGCATGCTCTTCAGCGGCGACGAAGTGCTCAAGAAGGTCAATGTCCTCTCGGGAGGTGAAAAAATGAGATGTATGATAGCACGCATGCAATTGCGCGGTGCCAACTGCCTGATACTCGACACCCCGACCAACCATCTCGACTTGGAATCGATACAGGCATTCAACAACAACCTCAAGACATTCAAAGGCAACATCCTGTTCGCCTCACATGACCACGAGTTCATCCAGACCGTAGCCAACCGCGTGATAGAGCTCACCCCACACGGCATCATCGACAAGATGATGTCCTACGACGATTATATATCCTCTGACAGTATCAAATCCATGCGCGAACGGCTTTATGACAAATGACACGGCGACAGACGTCCGCGACCGGCGGACAACAACTCGGCACGACAGCTCAAAAACTGCACATTGACAAGTCGCAGCTGTACAAAATATACTAACTTTGCCAACATAAAGCATAGCAACAAGGGTCAAAACAATATGGATAACACTCAACCATTTAATATGGGGCAATGGATCGGCAAGTGCGGTCTGATCGTGGGAGCTTATTATATCGTCAGGTTCGCTTGCATCCCGGTCTATCAATACCTGCCTGCCGTCGGCATGATATACCTTCTCATGCTGGCAGGAGCACCGTTCTTCACCGGATTCATCACAATGATTACGCGCGAAAGGAAGCTGGGCGGAGTGATGACATTCAAGCAGGGATTCACATTCTCACTGTCTGTCATGATTTTCGGCAGCATCATCGAGGCCGCAGGCATCTATATTTACTTCCGCTTCATGGACAACGGACAATTTGTCAAATGGCTCAGTGACAACGTGGACAGCATGGCATCGATGGGAGCACAGCCCGAATTCATAGATGAGATGGCACAGACAGTCGCTACGATAGGCACAATCCGGCCGATAGAAATGGCCATCAGCACAATGATTGACGGCATATTCCTGTCGATAATCATCGCCATCATCATAGCAACAATGCTCAGACGCAAGACACCCAGGCAAATCATCTGAAACAAGCAACATCGAGAAAAGGGCAGATGGACATATCAATAGTAATACCACTATATAACGAAGCCGAGTCATTACCCGAGCTGTTTGAATGGATAGAGCGCGTGGCGAAAGCCAACGGGCTGACGCACGAAGTAATATTCGTAGACGACGGCAGCAACGACAGTTCATGGCAAGTCATCGAGAGGCTGGCACAACAGTCACCGAATGTCAAAGCCGTGAAGTTCAGACGCAACTATGGCAAGTCCCCCGCCCTATACACGGGATTCCTCAGAGCCGAAGGCGACGTGGTCATAACCATGGACGCAGACCTTCAGGACAGTCCGGACGAAATACCCGGCCTCTACAAGATGATAGTCGATGACGGCTATGACTTGGTGTCAGGGTGGAAGAAGAAACGCTACGACCCATTGTCCAAGACAATACCCACAAAGCTGTTTAATGCCACGGCCCGCAAGGTGTCAGGCATAAAGAACCTGCACGACTTCAACTGCGGTCTCAAAGCATACAGGCGGGAAGTGGTCAAAAACATCGAAGTCTATGGCGAGATGCACCGCTATATCCCCTATCTGGCCAAGAATGCCGGCTTCACGAAAATTGGCGAAAAAGTCGTCCACCATCAGGCCCGCAAGTATGGCAAGACGAAATTCGGGCTGGACCGTTTCGTCAATGGCTACCTTGACCTCATCACTTTGTGGTTTTTGTCCAAGTTCGGTGTCAAACCGATGCACTTCTTCGGGTTGCTCGGTTCGCTGATGTTCCTCGTCGGCCTCATAGCCGTCATAATCGTGGGAGCAAACAAACTGTGGGCCATGCACCACGGGATGCCCTATCGTCTGGTGACAGACTCACCATACTTCTATCTGGCACTGACGACGATGCTGCTGGGCACACAATTCTTCCTGACCGGCTTCGTGGGAGAACTGATAGCCCGCAACTCGGCAGAGCGTAACAACTATCAAATATCAAAAGAAATCAAATGAGACATCTGCAGCTGCTGACATTGGCCTCCATATTATTAATGTCATTGGCCGCAGCCGGATGCAATGACACCGACTGTCCGATGGGCAGTGCCAACGAGCTAAAGATCAGATTCCTCTCGGTAGCAGACACTACACAGTTTGCCATTGACACATTGACCGTCACCGCCAGCGGCACAGACTCGGTGCTAATCAACCTTGAGAATGATGTGACCTACATCACCCTGCCGCTCAACGGGACAAACCTTGAGACGACATATACATTCCACTTCACCACAATCAGCCGTGACACGGTCATTATTTATGAATACCTGCCAGACGGTTCAATGACAACACGTGACACCGTGATAACCGTGCCGCATGAATATGCCGACGAAGTAGTGGTAAACTATACAGCACAGCAACAATTCACCTCCATGGACTGTGGATTGGTCTATTCCTTTGACCTTGAGACGGGGCGCCATTCGACCAATTTCATAAAAAGCATGGTGGTAGTAAACACAAGAATAAGTGAGGAGAATGAGGACAATATCTATATGTTTTTTTAGTCTGTTCCTCATCCTGCTGCCCATCAAGGCCAAAGACGACAAGCCCAAGGAGGAAGCCGAGCCAATCCCTACCTACGGAGGGACATATCTCAATGTGGACTTGTTCAACCCCATAAGCCACTTCCTCGGCACACGATTCATACAAGGTGAAGCATCGGTGGACGTGAATATCAAGAACACCATATTCCCCATTATCGAATTAGGCTACGGGGGTGTCAATTATGACAACGGCGACGGACTTGCCTACAAGTCGGCAGCGCCATTCGTCCGCATCGGGCTGAATTATAATACAATGGCAAAAAAGCGGCGTGAGAATCATTTCTACATCGGTGCACGCTATGGCTTTTCGGCTTTCAAATATGACATAACATCGCACGGATTGAGCGACCCTGTCTGGCCTGACGAGATAGACTTCACGAGGCTCGGGCAGAAATCATTCGGGCAATGGATAGAACTGGTGGCAGGCATCAGAGTGCAAATCAAAGGCAACTTCATGATGGGTTGGTCAATCAGACTCAAACGACTGATCAGCAACACCAATCACGGTGATAATGAAGCATGGTATGTGCCCGGTTACGGATATTCAGGTACGACGGCCTACGGAGCCACATACAGCATCATATATAAATTCAATCCACGCAAACGCGACAAATGACACAAGTAGAAATCTGGGGCATAGCAATAGGATTGGCGATGGACTGCTTCACTGTGTCAATCACCGGCGGCATAACACTCAAGGTATTAAAATGGAAGCCGATTGCTGTCACGGCCCTGCTGTTCGGCATATTCCAAGCCATTATGCCCGTCATCGGGTGGTTATGTTCGAGATGGCTCAGCGATTACATCGGCGAATACGACCATTGGATAGCTTTTCTGCTACTTGCATTCCTCGGAATAAAGATGATAATAGACACATTGAGAGGTGGTGACGGCGAAAGCCATGCTTTTGACCCGTCAAATGTCAAGACCATAATGCTCATGGCCATTGCCACCAGCATAGATGCATTGGCCGTAGGCATATCATTTGCCTTTATCTATGGCTCTGACTGGACGGCAATAGCCTGGCCGGTAGCAGTCATAGGCATAGTCTCAATGCTCATGTCTGCCGTGGGATTTGTCGGAGGCACATATTTCTCACGACTCAAAAGATTCAAGCCTGAATTGATAGGCGGCATGATACTCATCGGGATAGGATTAAAGATACTGATCGAGCACCTGACAAAAGGCATATAGCAGCATTAACCATTTATACAGGCAACAAGCATGAACGACAACAAACCGGGTAATGCCCGCAAGTGGGTATTCAACACACTGTTTCTGATAATATTGTTTGCCGGCACTATCATCATTATCCGACGACACAACACCACGTGGCAAGAGGACCGGGGGATGACATTCGGCACATTTTACAACATCAAATACCGCTCTGAAGACAATTTCAAGGCAGACATCGAGGCTGAGCTCCGCAAGGTCGATGCCTCATTGTCAATGTTCAACGACTCGTCGATAGTGTCAAAGCTGAACCGGGGAGAGGACGTGCTGCCTGACTCAATGTTTATGACCGTCTTCAGCAAGGGGATGGAAGTCGCCCGCAACACCGGGGGACTATATGACATAACAGTCGCACCGCTTTGCAACGCATGGGGATTCGGCTTCAAGCACAGCTTGGACGTGACCCCGGCAGTCATCGACAGCCTGCTGCAATTTGTAGGATATGAGAGAATCAGCATTTCCGGCAGGCGAATAGTCAAGGACGACCCGCGCTGCATGATAGACCTCAGCTCGATAGCCAAAGGCTATGGATGCGATGCCGTAGCATCACTGCTGAAACGTAATGGAATCTATGACTACATGGTGGAGATAGGAGGCGAAGTCACGGCCTCGGGCACCAACTCACGGGGTGAGGCATGGCGCATCGGGATAAACAAACCGGTGGATGACACCCTCGGGGTCAATCACGACATACAAGCCGTGATAAGGATTGAGAATTCTGGTGTGGCGACCTCTGGCAACTATCGCAACTATTACATCAGCGACGGGAAGAAATATTCGCATACGATCAATCCCGTCACGGGTTACCCCGTCAGCCACAACCTGCTCTCTGCCACAGTCATTGCCGACGATTGCATGACGGCCGATGCCTATGCCACGGCATTCATGGTAATGGGGCTTGAGCAAGCCAAACTCTATGCCGACACATCAGCAGCAATCAAAGCGGCTTATTTCATCTCGGATGACGGCAACGGAGGATATAGGGCAGACTTCACAAGGGATATGGCACTCTTCCTTGACAACGGCGGCAAAGCCAAGGAGTGAGACACCGGCAGCCAAGACCAAGGCCAATGACCGCATCCTCATGGCATGTACGTGGAGCAGACACCCCGTGAGACATGCACCAGACCGCTAAAAACTGTCAAAATCAAACATTATCAACCGCGTGAACATTCACATATATGTAATGTCTGTATATTTGTGAGGAATGTAACCCCACTATAATACAGGCAATGGCAGACGACACTTTCTATATCAGCAGCATATCTGTCACGAACATCTTCGGGTGCAAAGATGTCAATTGGCAGTTGTTTGAAGATGTGAATATCCTCGGAGGCATCAACGGCAGCGGTAAATCGACCATCATCAGTGCAGTGCACCGTCTCATGACCACCGGCTTCATGGACGAAAGGCAAGCCAACCTCATAGACAAAGTCGTGCTCAACTTCACCAACGGAGCGACATTGACATGGGAAAAGCAGAAAGCCACACTCAAGACCTATGTCCCGGACGAAGCTTACCGCTATAAGGTGGACACGACAAGGACTGACGAAGACGGATACTTCACCGTGCAACGCTCACGTTTCACCGATGCCGACGGGCAGATCATCCCCATCACACGCCTGACCAGAACGATGCAGGTCGATTATCTCAGTGCATTTGACCAGATGCGCCTCCGTCAGGACATAGCAGAAGCAATAGGCGAAACACGCCTGCAGACCAATCTCGACCTGATGCTATATCGTGAGATAAGCCGCCGCAACCAGTTGCTCGTCAGCTCGCTGCGCTTCCTTTCGTTGGTGAACAAGCACCGCGAGATTACACAACTACAGAAGCAACTCCAGCAAGCTCTCAGCGAAATACACGACAATGACGATGACAACATAGAGATTGCAAGGCTCGAAGAGACCATAGCATCAAAACTCGACTTCACATCACAGAGCCTCATCGACATACACGAACTGATTGACAAATTCTTCGCCTCGACAGGCAAACGCTCGGTCAAGGACGCCGGCACATTCAAGTTCATCACCGGCGAAGACTGCATAGACTACATGCAGCTCTCGACCGGAGAAAAACAGCTCCTGCTGGTGCTGCTGAAAGCATCCAACACCGAGTGCAGGCCATCTGTCATCCTGCTCGACGAAGCCGACCTCGGCATGCACATAGAATGGAAAGAGAGGCTCATCTCCACACTGCGCGACATCAATCCGCACATGCAAGTCATCATCGCCACACACGCACCGAGCGTCATCAAGGGATGGTTTGAGAATGTGAAGGAAATGGACGAGATAAGCACCTACAAATAATCTTGCCATGCCATCATCGCTGCGTGAAAGCTACAATTCGGAATATGTCCGCCAGTCCAACCGTCTGACGGGACGACGCCATGTAGTAGAAGTCTGGGTAGAAGACGAGTATGACGTCCCATTTTGGAACGACCTGCTCGGCCTGTATCCGGAGATAGATTTCAGGCTGACGCCATATCGCAGGAAAAGCCTCAACAAAGGCAAGGGAGACATACTGAAATACGTCCAGCAACTCGGCCCCAACCTCATAGCATGTGTGGACAGCGACTATGACTATCTCTTGCCCGAATGCAGCGAGGCCGGACGCAAGCTGAGCACCAATCCATACGTCCTGCACACCATCACCTACGCCATTGAGAATTGGAACTGCCACCCATCGACCCTCAACAAACTGTGCATCAACGCCACCTTGAGCGACCCGGATTTTGACTTCGAGGCATTCTTTGCAGATTTCTCAAGGGCAGTCTACCCGCTCCTCCTCTGGTCGCTACTGCTGAGACGCGAGAAAATGAACGGCGAACTGACCTTCGACGACTTCAGGGCAGTGATAGACATCCCTTTCAACGTGACCGGCAGAAACAGCCATCAGGCCATCGAGACCGTGGCACGCAACGTGAATGCCAAGAGCAATGAACTGGCCGGACGATTCCCCGAGTTGAAAGGCAAGCTGGGCAGACTGGCCGAAGACATCTCGGTCAAAGGTGTCGAGGCAGACAATTGCTTCCTGTTCATCAACGGGCACATCCTCGAAGACTTAATCACACAGCGCCTGCTCACACCACTCTGCAAGAGGACGGTGCGGCAACACATCGAGTCCATCTTCAGCAGCCACGGCACCATGAAGGAGAAAGAGAGGAAAAAGGCACACTATGACAACATCACACGCCGCTCACTCAGTGTCCTCCTTGCTTCCAACTTTGACTACAAAGCACACAGCCGTATATACAAGGACATCCTGCTCCCCAGCATAGAGCAGACGATAGAACGGCTGAAGCACGGCGGGCGGTGACCGCGACGGCAAACCGGCATCAAACGGCACAAAATCTCAAACGATATGACACAAGACACGACGACACTCACGAGTGACCTCCTGACCATCAGCATCGCCACGCACGGCGCCGAGCTGTGCAGCATCATCGACCGCAGCGGCAGGGAATACCTGTGGCAGGCCGACCCGCGCTACTGGAAGCGCCACTCACCCATCCTTTTCCCCATCGTAGGCTCTGTCCGTGACGGGCACTTCACTATCGACGGGCGGCAATACAGCATGTCACAGCACGGATTCGCCCGCGACAGCGACTTCACCCCATTGGGCAGCACCGGCGACGAAGCGTGGTATGAGCTCACTTCGTCAGACACCACACTGGCCGCCTACCCTTACAAGTTCCGCCTGCAAGTCGGCTACAGGCTCACGGGCGAGACTGTGACCGTCATCTGGCGCGTGACAAACACCGACGACCGCGACATCTACTTCCAGATAGGGGCACACCCCGCATTCTACTACCCCGACTATGGCAGCGACGGTGAGCGCGGCTACCTGTGGTTTGACCGCGAGGACAGTTTCACCTACCTGCGCATCGGCGATGGGGCATGCGCCTCACTCACTCCCCACTCCCAGCCCCTCGACGGCCACCTGCTGCGGCTCGACACGCACACATTCGACATCGACACATTCATCATCGAGGGCAGCCAGCTGACGAGCGTGGCACTGCTCGACCGCGAGCGTCGCCCGCACCTCACCATGCAGTTTGATTCGCCTCTGCTCGGCATCTGGTCGCCACCGCGCAAGGATGCCCCGTTCGTCTGCATCGAACCGTGGTACGGGCGGTGCGACCGCGAAGGCTTCGAGGGCGAATTCCGCGACCGCGACCATGTCAATCGCCTCGCCGCAGGACAGACATTCGAAGCCTCATACAAGATTATAATCGACAGGGCAAAGGGGATATAGCCAGCCGGTGACAATCCTGGCGACAACCATCATTGAGCCTTGCCGGCAGACTTGTCCTGCCGGCAAGGCTTTTCTATTGACATGCCCGCGGCACGATGCCTGCCGCACTTCCACGCACCGGAGGAAGCAATATCCGCGGCGCAGGCAGACAACTGTGGATTGCAAGGCATGAAATTTCAATATACCGTCGGCGTCTATATATTTACCGACGTTGAATATATATTTAACGTCGTCATCTATATGTTTAACGTCGGTAAATAGAGATTATGTCCGTCCCGGGACAAAGTCGTCCGCCGCCGTGCGGGGATTTGCCCGGTGAACTACAGGATCTTGCAAGCGGAGTCCGGGAGACAAAAAGAAGAGTGCCGCGACGCATCTGTGC
>DWUP01000130.1 GCA_020012075.1 Candidatus Avibacteroides avistercoris | reverse complement strand
GGCATGCGGTGATAAGTGCGGCAGCATACAATGTTTCTTGATGTAGCATACGGTGTAATGCACGGTAGCATACAATGTTTTGCACGCCGGCATACGGTCTTATGCGGGCAAAGTCCTGCGGTCTGGTGACGGCGTCGGTATTTGTCATGACATGCATTGCAGCGGATGGCGCGGAAATACTATATTTGTGCAGATGTTTAGCAAACAATAATCACGTTATATATGACAAACAATAAGGAGAACTCCCGCGTGGAGCTGAGTGACGCCGCTTTCAGGGAGTTGAGGGACGGCGAGGTATATGTCCCGATAATGAAGAGTGACAGGCACTATCCCGAAGTGACGGTGTGGTCGGTATGTTGGGGCATCGCGATGGCCATATTGTTTTCGGCCGCGACAGCATTCCTTGGACTGAAAGTGGGGCAGGTCTTTGAGGCGGCCATACCGATTGCCATCATTGCCGTGGGATTGTCGGGGGCGGCAAAGCGCAAGAATCCGCTCGGCGAGAATGTCATCATCCAATCGATAGGCGCATGTTCGGGGATGATTGTCGCCGGGGCGATATTCACGCTCCCTGCCTTGTATATCCTCGAATCCAAGTATCCCGATGTGTCGGTCGGCTTTTTACAGGTCTTCGTCAGTTCGTTGCTCGGCGGTGTGCTTGGCATATTCTTTCTGATACCGTTCCGCAAGTACTTCGTTTCTGACATGCACGGCAAATATCCTTTCCCCGAGGCTACGGCCACGACACAAGTCCTCGTCTCGGGTCAGCAGGGGGGCGGACATGCCAAGACGCTGCTCAAGGCCGGTCTCATCGGCGGACTCTATGACTTCATTGTCGGCACATTCGGGTGGTGGAGTGACACGTTCACCACGCGGTTCTGTCATTGGGGAGAGTTGTTGGCAGACAAGGCGAAACTTGTCTTCAAACTCAATACCGGTGCGGCTCTGCTCGGTCTGGGATATATCATCGGACTGAAATATGCATTCATCATTTCCCTCGGTTCGGCAGTCGTGTGGTGGCTCATAGTGCCTCTCATCTCTGTCATCTGGGGCGGGAATGTGCTCGATATGTGGAATCCCGACATTGTGTCTGTCGTTTCGTCGATGTCGCCCGAGGAAATATATAACAACTATGCCAAGAGCATAGGCATCGGCGGCATAGCCATGGCCGGGATAATAGGCATCATCAAGTCATGGGGCATCATCAAGAGTGCCGTGGGGCTGGCTGCAAGGGAGTTTGGCGGCAAGTCGCCGGCAGAGGCAGCAGTGCCGCGCACACAGCGCGACCTGCCGATGAAGATTATCCTCATTGGCTCGGTCGTGACGATAGCCGCCATATTCTTGTTCCTGCATTTCGGCGTCATGGAGGGCAATCTCTTACATTCTGTTGTCGCAGTGGTACTGATAGCAGTGATAGCATTCCTGTTTACTACCGTCGCGGCCAATGCGATTGCTATCGTGGGCAGCAATCCTGTGTCGGGCATGACACTGATGACATTGATATTGGCATCGGTCGTGATGGTCGCAGTCGGGCTGCAGGGCACCGGTGGCATGGTGGCATCACTTATAATGGGAGGCGTCGTCTGTACGGCCCTGTCGATGGCAGGCGGTTTTGTCACCGACCTCAAGATAGGTTATTGGCTCGGCTCTACTCCCAAGAAGCAGGAGACTTGGAAGTTTGTCGGCACCCTTGTGTCGGCCGCCACGGTTGCGGGTGTAATGATTATGCTCAATGACATCTATGGCTTTGTCGCTACGCCCGAGACCCCCAATCCGCTGGTAGCGCCGCAAGCGAACGCTATGGCTGCCGTCATCGAGCCTTTGATGAATGGCAGTGCCGCACCATGGTTGCTGTATGGCATCGGAGCAGCGATAGCTGTCGTGCTGACTTGCTTCAATGTCCCCGCATTGCCTTTTGCTTTGGGCATGTTCATCCCCTTGGAACTCAACCTGCCATTGCTCTGTGGAGGCCTTGTCAATTGGTATGTATCGACCCGCAGTCACAACCAGAGCCGCAATGCCGCTCGTCGTGAGAAGGGTACACTCATTGCTTCGGGTTTCATCGCCGGAGGCGCTTTGATGGGGGTAGTCAGTGCATTGCTCAAGTTTGTCGGTGTCGATTGGTATTTCTCTGCATGGAGCAGCAGTCCGGCCGCAATAGTCTTGTCGCTGGTGATGTATGTATTGCTGGTCTACTACTTTATCAGACTGACCTCAGAACGTTGTAAAAGATGAATGACATGCTGAATAAAATGAATATCATTATATCTATGAACAGATTGCTGTATTTGCCATTGCTTGCAGTGCTTTGCCCTGTGGCATTATCGGCTCAGTCACAAGGTGACCGCTATGCCGAGATAACCAATCCTGACCTGACATCGCTCAAAAGGGAAGCGCCGCGGGCGACATTCACATCTTATGTCAATGAAGATTATGCTGAGCTGAATAACCGCAAGGATGGCACATTCCGCCTTTTGCTCAACGGCACTTGGCAATTCAACTACGTGGACAGTTTCTCCATGCGTCCCATGGATTTTGATGCGGCATCCCTTGACAAATACGATTGGCATGACATCACTGTGCCCGGCAATTGGGAACTGCAGGGCTTCGGTTTGCCGATATATGTCAATACACGCTATGAGTTTGTTTCGGTGGGCTATCCTGTCTATTGGCAGAAGCCCAATCCACCCTATGTCCCCGAGGAGTGGAACCCTACGGGAACCTACCGTCGCACTTTCGACATGCCATCTGACTGGTCGGGCAAGGATATTTATCTCAGTGCAGACGGTGTGCGCGGCGCGGCATATTATTACATCAATGGTTCTTTCGCAGGAATGAACAAGGATGCCAAGACACCTGCACGCTTTGATGTCACCGGGCTGGTCAGGCCGGGTGAGAACGAAATCTGTGTGCAGGTGCACCGTTTCTCTGACGGCAATTACCTCGAGTGCCAAGACTTCTGGCGCATCTCCGGCATTGAGCGTGACATATACCTGTATGCACAGCCCGCGGTGCACATCGAGGACTTCCGTGTCGTGGCAGGGCTTACCAACGGATACCGCGACGGGACGCTTGACGTGTCGGTCATGACCGACGAGCCGACAGACTTGACCGTGGGCTACCGCCTGCTGGGGCATGACCTGTCGTGCGAGGACAGCAAGCAACTTGATATGTCGAATGAAGTGACATTTGACACACAGACCCTCGCAGGGGTCAAGCCTTGGACTGCCGAGACCCCAAACCTCTACACACTGCTCATCACACTCACTGATGCCGACGGCGAGGTGGTAGAGGCGACATCGTGCCGCATAGGCTTCCGAGACGTGAGGGTAGAGGATGGCCGTCTGAAGGTCAATGGCCGCCCCATCTACGTCCGTGGTGTCAATATCCATGAACATAACGAATACACGGGCCACTATGTCACCGAGGAGTTGATGATGAAAGACATCGAGCTGATGAAACTTTACAACGTCAATACCGTCAGGACTTCGCACTATCCGCAGCCCGAGCGCTTCTATGAGCTCTGCGACCAATACGGGCTGTATGTGATTGACGAGGCCAATATCGAATCGCATGGCATGGGCTATGACCTGCGCAAGGGCGGCACGCTCGGCAACAATCCGGCGTTTTACGGCGCGCACGAATACAGGGCACTCAACATGTTTGAACGTGACAAAAACCATCCGTCAGTCATCATCTGGTCGATGGGCAACGAATCGGGCAACGGATATAACTTCTATAAACTCTATCAGTTGTTCAAGTCCCTCGATGAGACACGTCCCGTGCAGTACGAACGTGCCGGCCGTGAGTGGAACACTGACATCTATTGCCCGATGTACCGCTCCATCCCCGAGATTCTTGCTTATGCTGCCGACCCCACGGCCACCGCGCCGCTCATCCTGTGCGAATATGCTCACGCCATGGGCAACAGCCTTGGCAACTTCCGTGATTATTGGGAGGCCATCGAGTCACATCCGTTGCTCCAAGGCGGCTGTATCTGGGACTGGGTGGACCAAGGCTTCGCACGTACCGATGC
>DWUP01000129.1 GCA_020012075.1 Candidatus Avibacteroides avistercoris | reverse complement strand
ACATTCGCTGCTGCCTGCTGTTTTTCTCTTGCACAGGCACAGGAAAAGCACTATCTGAGGGCTATAAATTCGACCGTAAGCAAGCTGGAGTACAACAAATACTTCTACGACTCCGAGGGACGCACTGACAGCATCCATTGGAGTGAGCAAGAATATGAAGGCAGTGTCAAGCTCACCTATGACGAAGCCGGCAACGTCGTGCAGCGCGACATGTTCCAGCTAATTGACTTCAACAATTCCTACACCGACTATGTCACCTACCAGTATGACGATGCCGGCCGTGTCACCATGCGCCAGAACTACCACGACTTTGGGGGCTTCCAAAGGCAAGGCACAAAGATGTATACCTACGAGGGTGATTTGTTAATGAGCATCACCACATGGTATGGCGCCAATTATGGAGAAGGGATAGACTACTCCGAGTACGAAGAATTCACCTATGACGAAGATGGCAGGCTCATCGTCCACTCTGTCGATGCACCGAATCTCAACAACGAGGTAGCACCGTCGCAGAGGCTCATCTACACTTACGGCAGCGACGGTCGTGTGGCCGAAATACTGACACAGAACGCCAATAGGGCCGGCACACTTGTCGATTTTCAGAAAGACCAGTACGAATATGACGAAGCGGGCAACGTAACCTCCGTCACGACCTTGCTCGCCAACACCGGGTGGAGACCTACACAGGCGGTATACTACTTCTTTGACTACGACATAACCAATGAAGATGTCGTCTACCCCGAAGAGCCCGAAGAGATGTTTACCAATTCATTGCTGCAGGGCAACTACAATATGGTCGTTCGCGACAGCCTTTGCCAAGAATACGAAGGAGAATGGGGGACATATAATATAAACGAATACGAATATGATTCAGACCCCGGCACCGGGATAGAAGAGCAAGTGAACGATGACAACGCAGCCGAATCGTTGTCAGTCACCGTCCTTGGCGGCAGGATATATGTAGCAGGCATCGCCGAGGGCGAGACCATCAGGATATATGACTGCGCGGGACGACTCATCATCAGCGGCCGTTACACCGAGGCAGGCATACCCGCCTATGATTTGCCCATGGGGGTAAAGATTCTCAAAGCAGGGAAAGCTGCGGGCAAGTTCCTCTGATCAGCCATTGACATCGAGCCCGGCATGTTGGCGACAACGGGCCGGGCTTGTTTTTACCTCACCTCTCTGCCTTTGACACTTGCAATGGCTGCAATCACCGACCTACATAATCCAAACAACACCAAACATCACACCATGAACATACCTAAGCTCATCACCGCAGCGGCCATAGCCATCCTGCCTCTGGCCGTCGGCGCACAGACCAAGTTTGAACGCGGGCTGCTGATAGAACTCTACACAGGCCAGGGATGTGCCAACTGTCCGCCACAAGCCACGGCACTCAAGGAACTCGTGGCCAACGAAAGCGACCCCGACCGCCTCATCTGGATTACACACCACTATGGCTACAACAGCGACTCGCTCTCCATCGAGGCCAGCGAAGCACCGGGCCGGCTCTGCGGCATCGCGGGCGCACCGCACGTCATCTTCAACCGCACGCTCACCATGCTGGGACGCGGAGTGCCATGCCTGTCGCAAAGCGGCACGACACTGAGAGACTACAACGAACACCTGCGCTCGACGCAAGGCAAGTCTTTCATCCGGCAAGAGATGGAGGCGGGTGCCGACATCTCGATAGACATTGACCTCGCCTACGACGAGGCATCGCGCGGCCTGCAAGTCAGGGTCTATGGACAGAAGAACGAAGACTTCGCCGCCGGCAATCCCACCCTGACGGCCTATCTGGTCGAGAGGTCATGGACGGGCTTCCAAGCCATGGGCTACCAAGGTCCCGACATACCGACAATAGACTATGCCTATCACCACATGAATCCCGTCCGCACGCTCATCAGCTCCGCCCCCCTCGGCGATGCCGTCACATTTGACGGCGACGGCCACTATGAGATGACCTACGAGCTCACCGTGCCGCAGACCGTGCCAAACTATCCCTACGACACTGCCGTCGGCCAAGTAGAGACCGAGGTCAATCCCGACTCGCTCTATGTAGTGGCATTTGTGGCAAACATAGACGAGACACCCGTGGACAACATCAACTATGACCGCGACAACATCCGTGTCTACAACGCCGCCAAGTGCGACCTCGGCGACAACTCGACCACAGGCATCGCCACACGCCATGCCACCACCGGGCCGGCTGTCACAGCCGACGGAGGCCGCATCACCGTCGATGGCGAGGACCACGGCTTCGACATCTACTCACTCTCAGGGCAGGCGATGGCCAACGGCAGCCTCGGCAGAGGCATATACATCGTGCGTTTCACACACGACGGGCGACCTGTCTGCCGCAAAGTAATAGTCAAATGAGCCTGCACAAGGCAGACCACTGACAATGGCAGCCCCATACCTGCCGGCCACATCCGGCGCACGGGGCTGCCATTTGCCACTTTTCACAAAACATCATATATGCAATTCCATTTCGCACCGCTCCAAGGCTACACGGACTACGACTACCGCAACGCACACGCCACGGTCTACGGGCCGGCTGACACCTACTACACCCCTTTCGTAAGGCTTGAGAAAGGTCGTGAGTTCCGCCCCAAAGACCTCAAAGACATATCTCCGGACAACAATCATGTGCCACACATCGTGCCACAGCTCATCGCAGGGACACACGACGAGGCAGCCACCATCATCGACATGATGCACGACATGGGCTATCATGAGATAGACATCAACATGGGATGCCCCCACCGCCTCATGGTCATCAAGGGCAAAGGCGCGGCCATCCTCGCCCAGCCGGCCCGTGTGGCAGACGTGCTGCGTGTCACCGACGAATATCCCGACATCACCTTCACACTCAAGATGCGCACAGGCATGGACTCGCACGACGAATGTCTCGCACTCGCACCCGTCATCAACGCACACCGGCTGGCACACGTCACGGTCCACCCGCGCACAGGACGGCAGCAATACACCGGCCGGGCAGACCGTGACGCCTTCGCACGCTTCGCCTCGGCCTGCGACAAGCCGCTCGTCTACAACGGCGACATCGCGACATGCGCAGACATCGATGCCGTCATCGCACGCTTTCCACAGCTCGCAGGCATCATGATCGGCAGAGGGCTGCTCGCCAATCCCGCACTCATCTCAGAGTGGAAGACCGGCACAGAGCCCGACCCCAAGGCACGACGCACGGCGTTGCGCAAGTTCCACGGCACACTGCTCGCCGCCTACCGGGAGCGCATGCAGGGTGAAGCACAAATCCTCGCACACCTCAAGCCGCTCTGGGAATACCTCTACCCGGAGCTTGACAAGCACCTACGCAAGCAAATCACAAAAGCCGGACGACTCACAGCCTATATCCGCGCCGTAGAAGAAGCATTGAGATAGGCACGACGCCACAAGCCGTCATCCGCACACCACCTCCCCGCCGCACAGCACACACCGTCTGCGCGGCGGGGAGGCCGCGTCATCTACAGCCGGGACATCTGCGCGCCACACACCACCCGCCACAAGTGCGCGCACCCCAAGCCGCACATCTGTCATGCACAAGGCACCACAGACCGCCGGTGCCGGCATGTAAATCCACACACGGCCGCACACAATTTCTATTTACCGTCTTTGAATATATAGTTACCGACGTTAAACATATATTCACCGACGTCATCTATATAGACAACGTCGGTGAATAGAGATTACATCCGTCCGCACCAGATTTTGTGTCAGACCACGACGGAAATGTCATTTTGGGGTAATGACAATCATGCCGTCCCCCGAAACAGGCATAAAGCGGCATAAAATATTGAGACAAATGACTTTTATGCCTCTTATTTTTACTGAATAATAAAAACAAATGCCTATCTTCGGGCGCTTAAATAAAACCAAATATCAAACATAAACAAACCAAACAATCATGAGATTAAAAGGTTACTTCCTTTCCATCGCTCTCATGGGTCTCGGCAGTGCGGCCATAGCACAGCAAGAACCCGAGCATTGGCTCGAATTCAACGGCGTGGACCAGTATGTGGTCATCCCTTCGCACACTGACTTCGACCTCGGCACCGACGATGACCTGACCATCACGTGCTGGGTCAGCATGGATCAACTGAAAAACGGGCAGCGATTCGTCGCTCGCCGCTATATGGACGAAGACGGCCAGCAGACCACGGGCTATGAGATGTGGGGCGGCAGCTCGGCAACGCAGTATTTCGCAGCCAATACCCCCAAGGCCGGCGGCAGCAACGTCTTCAGCGACTGGTGCAACACCGGCTATGGCGCGACAGACACATGGATGCACCTCGCCATGGTCATCAGCCACACTGACGGATATGTAGCACTCTACCGCGACGGGCAGCAGGGCAACATCAAGTACACCTCCGACCTCGACACGTGGACAGTCATCAACGACCACGATGTCGTCCTCGGCGCGACCTACAGTGCAGGCGAGGTAATAGATAAATATTGCCTCGACGGCAAGCTCGCCAACGTGCGCATCTGGAGCAGGGCACTCTCACAAGAGGAGATATACAACGACATGGAGACGACTGTGGACAGCGAGACAGCCGACCTCATCGCGGCCTACGACTTCGCAGGCATCGAGGGACTGACACTGCCGGACATCAGCGGCAACGGCCATGACGGGACTCTCCACGGCTTCGCTCCGGTCTCGACGGGCGACGCTACGATCTATTCGGTCACAGCCTCGGGCGACACCAACTATACCGGCCGCGGCAATGACGACGAGGTGGCGGTCGATGCCGACGTGACAATCACCGGCGAGGGCGAATATACCTTTGGCTCGATGACTCTCGACCTGACCGGCACGACAGACCTCTCTGACATCGAGGC
>DWUP01000128.1 GCA_020012075.1 Candidatus Avibacteroides avistercoris | reverse complement strand
TCAGATGTGTATAAGAGACAGATCAAATCCTGTTGCGTTAATCTGCTGCAATTCGGCGGATATTCCAGAGATTTTCCGTAAAGTAGCTCAGATTATGGAAATAACCATTAAGCCTTCAATGTATGAGGTATTGAGTGAAGAGTTATGTGTTGTGCTATGCCACTATCCCTTGTTAGATTGGCCTGGTAAGCAGCAAGGAGCGGTAATGTTACATGGCCATTGCCACGGCACAATGGATGATTTTAATGCGAACTCAGTCGATTTGCGATTTGATGTCGGGCCACATGGGACATTTGTCCATGAGTTTGGCCATGTCCTCGGCTTGGCCGACCATTATGCGACAGATTCCTATGTCAGTTCACTCGGTATAGACCCGGGCCAGTGGGACACCATGGCATCAGGCTCATACAATGGCAATATGCACCGGCCTCCGTTGTTCTCTGCCTACGAGCGTGCAGAACTCGGCTGGCTTGACTACACCGACCTCGGGATGTCTGCCGACACCATCAGTGTCTTGCCTGCTTTGGACGAGAGCAACATGGCCTATCGTGTGGCGGTGCCGGGTGATGACGACGAATATTACGTCATCGAGAACCGCAGGCAGCGGGGCTGGGATGCCGGGTTGCCCGGCCATGGCATGTTGCTGTGGCATATTGATGCCGATGATAGGATATGGCGTCAAAATGTGGTAAACAATGATCCCGACCACCAGCGGGTTGATATCGTCGAGGCAGATGGTCGTGCGGGGATGATGTCCTATGACGGCGACACTTTCCCCGGCACTTCCGGTGTGACGGGCGTCACATTACATTCGTGGGGCGGGACATCTCTGATGGACATAGGGTATATTAATGAACGTGAAGACACCATCCGCATCCTTCTCAACGACGTGGACTTCACATTGCCTGCTCCCGGCGGTCTCATGGCTGTTGATGTGGACGATGACGCCTTTAGACTGGTGTGGGATGATGCGGCGGATGTGACGTCTTACGCACTGGAGGTGTCGGTAGCTGACAGTCATGGAGATTTCTCGGTCTTGCCGGAATATGATAACCTGTCAATAACGAATACAGACACCTATGACATTACCGGTCTTGAGCCGGCGACTACCTACCGTGTCGGGTTGCGTGCTTGCCTCGCAGGATATGTCTCAGAGCCGGCCACGATAGACATAGTGACCACCAATTCTGTATTCGGGGGTGACGTGCCGGCCGGCCTGAAGGCTGCTGACATCACCCCGACCGGCTTTACTGCCGTGTGGGATGAGATGGCGGGTGCAACCGACTATCTGATCAGTCTGTTGCAATACGAATATGCTTCGCAGACAGTCTCGCGCGGATATGATTTCGATGACCGTGGCGAGGGTATGCCTGACTCATGGGAGGCTACAGCCGGGCAATATGACAGTTCTTTCGGATGGTATGGCAGGTCTGCGCCGTCATTGGACATGACACGTGACGGCCAATATCTGTCGGTGGAATATGAAGGTACTATGATCGAGAGGCTGTCGATGTGGTGTCGCTCGAGTGCCGGGCGCAACAAGTTGAGAATCGATGTCAATACCCCTGAAGGGTGGACTGCACTGTCTGAAGTTGATGTGCCGGTAGCCGGGAGCGTGGTCGAAGTGCCGGTGGGAGTGATGGGCAGTGTGCGGCTCGTCTTTGAGTGTGCGGGCGGCTACATGGCGATAGACGATGTCTATGCCGTCTGCCGTGATGTGACGCGTAGCACAGTGCCTGAGTATGATGGATTATCGACTGCCGGGCAGACATCATTTACGTTCGAGGGGCTTGACGAGGGTGGAATATATGCTTTCACCGTCAGAGGCACTGACGGCACGGAGCAGTCTGACGATTCGGCCGAATGTGTGGTGCGCCTTGATTATATTACGGGTCTCGATGGCATCCGCCCGTCATCGTCCGATGGCCGTGCTGTCATCTATGACATGCAGGGCAGGATGATGCATGGAGGCGTGCTGCCGCGAGGCATATATATCATCAAGCAAGACGGCCGGCCGGCCCGCAAGGTCGTGGTGCGGTGACATCGTCTGAGTGATGAGTCACACTCCGCTCACGCACTTGCATGGCCTCAGGCTGCTGCCGCCACCTGTTTTTACGGTCGTATGCAAATGGCGAAAAGACCGTATGCTATTGCCGATAGGGTCAGACCCTAATGGCGCTAGCATCAGATGCTGTCCCGGCTGGGGTGCGGTGCTGCCGGACGGTCGCTCGATGGCAGGAGGGAAACGGCCGGTACATACCGCGACAAGGTCTGTAGATGTTGTAGCAGCATTGTAATAAAAGAATAAAATCCACAGCACAAACAATATAATAAAAATTGCATTATCTTTGCGACACTAAGTTGAAAATAAGAAACAGACTAAAATATTATTAGTTATGCAATCAATTGACAAATTCAATTTTGCCGGCAAAAAGGCATTTGTTCGCGTTGATTTCAACGTGCCATTGGATGAGAACTTCAACATCACAGACGACACACGTATGCGTGCTGCGCTCCCGACTCTGAAAAAGATATTGCGTGACAACGGCAGTATCATTATCGGTTCGCACTTGGGTCGTCCGAAAGGCGTGACAGATAAATACTCGCTCAAGCACATCCTGCCACATCTGTCAGAATTGCTCGGCGTCGACGTGCAGTTTGCCAACGATTGCGTGGGTCAGGATGCAGCTGTCAAGGCAGCAGCATTGCAGCCGGGTGAAGTCCTGTTGCTGGAGAACCTCCGCTTCTATGCCGAGGAAGAGGGCAAACCTCGTGGCTTGGCCGATGACGCGACAGACGAAGAGAAAAAAGCAGCCAAGGCCGCAGTAAAGGAATCACAGAAGGAATTCACAAAGACATTGGCTTCCTATGCAGATTGCTACGTCAATGACGCATTCGGCACGGCACACAGGGCACATGCTTCAACGGCATTGATTGCAGACTATTTCGATGCCGACCACAAGATGTTCGGTTATCTGATGGAAAAAGAAGTGAAGGCCGTTCAGAGAGTGATGAATGACATCAAGCGCCCGTTCACCGCTATCATGGGTGGCTCCAAGGTCTCTACCAAGATAGAAATCATCGAGAACCTCCTGACCAAAGTAGACAATCTCATCATCGCCGGTGGCATGACCTACACATTCACCAAAGCACAAGGCGGCAAAGTGGGCAACTCGCTCTGCGAAGATGACAAACTTGACCTCGCCCTCGACATCATCAAGAAGGCAAAGGACAACAATGTAAATCTCGTCCTCGCAGTTGATGCCAAGATAGCAGACGCATTCTCGAATGATGCAAACACCAAGGTCGTCAAGGTCAATGAAATCCCCGATGGGTGGGAAGGTCTCGACATTGGCCCTGAGTCAGAGAAACTCTTCGCTGACGTGATAAAGGGCTCGAAGACTATCCTTTGGAACGGACCTACTGGTGTATTTGAGTTTGACAACTTCAGCCACGGCTCCCGCACAGTAGGCGAGGCAATCGCAGAAGCAACACAGCAGGGCGCATTCTCGCTCGTAGGCGGTGGTGACTCTGTAGCATGTGTCAATAAATTCGGCTTGGCAGACAAGGTCTCTTATGTGTCTACAGGCGGTGGCGCATTGCTTGAGGCTATCGAAGGCAAAGTCCTCCCGGGCATAGCAGCTGTTGAAAAAGAATAATACAACTATAAAATGATTCCGGATGGTAGGCAGCTCGGCAGAGTTGCCTATCATTTTAATAATGCCATGATGCGTCTCAAACGTTTTATTTCCTTGCTGGCAATGGCCGCCATCTGTACTTTGGCCGGTGCACAAGAGGTGAACAAAGCCAAAGAATTGTTTGACACCATGTCCAAGTACTTCTCATTGAAGGCATACGGCCAGTTTGCTTATGAATATGAGAGCAAGGACAAGACAAATAGCTTTTATACACGGAGGATAATCTTATTCGGTAATGTAAACCTGCATAAGCGCCTTGAACTTTTTTATATGTTCAGTGCTGCCAGTGGATTCAAACCACTTGAGGTGGGAGGCAAAATAAAAATTTGCGATGAGTTTAATGTCTCCGTCGGTCAGATGAAAGTGCCTTATACGATGCAGGCCATGATGTCACTTTCGAAAGACGAACTTATAGAAGGAGCATTGCCTGCCAATTATATAGCCAACGTCGATGCCTCTGATGAGGCTTATTCCGGTGGGACTTCGCACGGCGGGCGTGACTTCGGCATAATGATTGAAGGCAGTGCTATCAATATACCTTCGAGTGACAAAAAATTGCTGGATTATAAAGTAGGGCTCTTTAATGGTCAGGGAATTAACCAGAAAGATAAGAATAATCATAAGGATGTATGTGTCTATCTGGCACTGAATCCGTTGTCGTGTCTCAAGGTGACGGGCGGTACCTACTTGGGCAAGGCACGTGCGCTCGCCGACCGTCCCGAGGATAGGATAGTCAATGGCACCGATTATACACGTAATCGATGGTTTGCAGGTTTTCAGCTGACCACCAAACCGGTCATGCTGCGTGCTGAATATCTCGAAGGTAAAAACAACGAGTCCATAGCACGCGGTGCTTATGCTACGACGATGGTCAGAATGTGGAAGAACCTTGATTTGCTGGGCTCAGTGGCTTACCTGAAAAAGAATAAGGATGCACACGGAGATACCTATCGTTATGTGGCTGGTGTGGAATATCGTTTTTTTGCACGTTGCAGGTTTCAGTTGCAATACCAGCGTGAGCATGACAACTACACGCATACTGACAACAACCAACTAATCACACAATTGCAATTAGGTTTCTGACAGATAGTCATGACGATAGATGAGAGATACCTGAGGCAGATGGCCTTGCCGCAAATAGGCGAGAGAGGTCAGGCTCGATTAGCTGTGTCACGTGTACTTATCATAGGAGTGGGAGGGCTTGGGACAGCTTCTTCCATCTATCTTGCTGCTGCGGGAGTCGGACATTTGGGGCTTGTGGACTTTGATGTGGTGAGCCGTTCAAACTTGCAGAGGCAGGTGCTATATGACGAATGTATGGTGGGGAAGCCTAAAGTGATTTGTGCCAAGGAACGTCTTAGCAGACTGAACGGCGACATTGATATAAAGGCAATCAATGAGCCTGTGACAGAGGATAACGCCATGTCAATTATCTCAGACTATGACATAGTGGTAGACGGATGTGACAATATGGCGACACGCCTGCTGACAAGCGATATATGTCACAGTCTCGGCAAGCCATACGTCTATGGGGCCATTTCAGAGTTTGGAGGACAAGTGGCGGTCCTGTGCACTAAGGGCGGTAAAACTTTGCGCGACATCTTCGGGTGGTTCTCGACAGATGCGGTGAATGCATCCAATGCTGTCATCGGCATTACTCCCGGCATAGTTGGGACAGTGCAGGCAAACCAAACCCTCCAGTTGCTATGTGGCTTTGGTGAACCGTTGATTGACCGTCTTTGGGTGGCTGATTTTCTGACGATGCAGACATCTGTTTTTGATATAGCATGAGATTGGCCGTAATTTCAGAACCTACAATGCTTGATGGTGAAGCCGAAGTGATGAGCGAAATGCTTGCCGCCGGCCTGCCATTGTTGCATCTGCGTAAACCCGGTTGCACTGAAAGCCAGATGGCAAGTCTCATAGAGGCCTTGCCGTCATCATATCGTGACCGTATGATATTGCATGATTGGCACCGCCTTGCCGTGACTTATGGCATTGGTGGGATACATCTCAATTCACGCAATAGCAATAGGCTGTTTGGGTACAGCGGGCGTTATTCATGCTCTTGTCATTCGTTGCAAGAGGTCGCCTTGCGAAAGGGTGATTTTGACTATGTGTTCCTCAGTCCCATTTTTGACAGTATATCCAAAGAAGGATACGGCTCTCACTTTACTGCCGGGACATTGCACAAGGCTTCACTTGAGGGATTGATAGACCGCCGTGTCATGGCTCTCGGGGGGGTGTGGCTTGGCAACCTGCCTATCCTTGCAAAATTTGGCTTCGGGGGAGCTGCGATGCTTGGCAGCGTGTGGGGATGTTTCAAGTCGTGCGGCAATCGAGGTGCGGTGGCCTATCTGAACCGTTGCATCGAAGTAGCCTCTACATCGTGATGAGTAGTCGCGCTTATGTCAGTTGGCGGACATTTGTGAGCGATATTCATTAGGTGTGCATCCTACGTTCTTTTTAAATACACGGTTGAAGTGTTGTGAGTATTGGAAGCCGAGTTCATAAGCTATCTGACTTATGGTCTTGTCACTCCCTGCGATCATTTGTTTTGCATTGTCTATTAATTTGTTTTGTATGTATTCTTGTGCCGTTTTCCCGGTTTCTTTTTTAATGAGGTCTCCGAAGTAGTTTGGCGAGAGGAATACTTTTTCCGCAAAATATCTCACGCTTGGCAACCCCTCGGTCTGTGGTTTGTTGTCTTGGAAATATGCGTCGAGCAGTGATTCAAACTTGTATAGTATGTCGCGGTTTGATGCTTTACGTGTCGCGAATTGCCGTTCGTAGAAGCGCATGCAATAGTCCAGCAATAGCTGTATGTTGCGGGCGATCAACCTCTTGCTCAGTTTGTCTATCGGGTGGTTGAGCTCCATTTTTATCTTATCCAGACAGTCTGCAAAGATTGTCTTCTCGTCCTCAGACAAGTGAAGGGCTTCCGTGGAATTGTAGGAGAAGAACGAGTAGCTCTTGATTTCCTGTCCTAATGATGTGCCTTTGATTATGTCTGGGTGAAACAATATGCCTTTGGCCTTGGGGCTTACTCCCTGTTCCATCGAAGTCTCTGCTATTTGCCCCGGTGCGAAGCTGACCACAGTCCCCTCTTGATAGTCGTATGTCTGCCGTCCATAGCGTATATCACCGCATTTCGTATCTTTCAGATAGAGTGCGTATAAGCCATAATTGACGGTGAAGTGGGTGGGGTATTTGGTCGCTTCGCTCAAATCGACCACAGTCACCAGTGGATGCAGCGTCTCAAGTCCGAAGAGGCGGTTGTAATCGTCTACCGTGTCGAGTTTGATTATGCTTTCTTTAGGTGTCATGATGTTGGCATTTGTTGTCATTGCAAAAGTATATATTTAATCCATATCTGTCACATAATCAGATGACAAACCGTAATACTGTTACAATGCCAGGTAATATGTATACAAGTGCTGTGTCTATTTTACATACTTTTGTAACGCTGACGGCAGAACGGACGTTTCATCCGTCTTCTATCGTAAGCAAGTCTAACTAATATAATAAAGAGGTAATATGCAAACCAATTTCACTTATGACATGTATGTCCCTACACATGTAATCTTTGGTGCAGGGATGCTTGGCAAATTGAGTGAACAACCGATGCCGGGCAAGAAGGCTCTGATTGTTATTTCTAATGGCAAATCTACCCGTGCCAACGGCTATCTGGCCCGCACAGAGGAACAATTGGCCAAGGCGGGTGTAAGTTCGGTGGTGTTTGACGGTGTGACCCCCAATCCGACAATCGCTAATGTGAATGACGGTGCCCGTGCTGCCCGCGAGAATGGATGTGACTTCCTCGTGGCATTGGGCGGAGGCAGTGTGATGGACAGCACCAAAGCCATCGCTGTCATGGCAGTAAACGGCGGCGAACTGTGGGACTATGTGTCCGTCGGGTCTGGCAAAGGCATGCCTTTCGCCGTCAGGCCTCTCCCGATAGTCGCCATCACGACGACTGCCGGGACTGGCTCAGAGACCGACAACTCTGGAGTCATCACCAAGGAGGATACATTCGAGAAGGCTTTTGTGGGCAATGATGCTCTCTATCCCGTCCTTTCGATTGTCGATCCGGAGCTGATGAAGAGTGTCCCGCCACAGTTCACGGCTTTCCAAGGATTTGATGCCTTGTTCCACAGCACCGAGGGGTATATAGCACGTGGTGCAAATCTGATGAGTGACATGTATGCTCTCGAGGCCATCCGCAATCTGGCCGAATATCTGCCGCGTGCGGTCAAAGACGGCAATGATATCGAAGCCCGCACCCGCGTCGCTTTTGCCAATACGCTGTCGGGCGTAGTGATGTGCCTCACATTGATTACCAGTGAGCACGGGATGGAGCACGCCTTGTCGGCTTATCACCCTGATCTGCCTCACGGTGCAGGCTTGATAATGATCAGCCGCGCTTATTATACATTCTTCGTCGAACGCCACGGATGCGACGAGAGGTTTGTCCGTATGGCCCGTGCCATGGGGATGCCCGAGGCGACACGCCCTGAGGATTTCCTTGTGGCATTGACCCGTCTGCAGGAGGCTTGCGGTGTGGCCGACCTCAAGATGTCTGATTATGGCATCACCCGCGCCGAGTTCACCAAGCTGATGCGCAATTCGCGTGAGGTCATGGGCATCATGTATTCGAGTGACCGCGTGCAGATGAGCGACGAAGATATAGTGAGGGTCTACGAGCAGTCGTATAAATAATGTGATGGCGGCCATTGGACAAGCCGTATCATCCAAGTGGTTTTAGTAGGTCGTTAATATAGTTACTTGTCAGGGGGAGGACGTGGCATGTCTTGCGTCCGCCCCCGTTTTTGTTTATATGAAAATCTGATAACTGCATGAGCAATGATCTCTCGCCGGTCAAGCCCGCGGCACGCTTTGTAGTCCTTGACGCTTTGCGCGGATTTGCGTTGATAGGGATATGTATGGCTAATTTCCCTGAGTTTTCGTTATATACATTCCAGCCGGCAGAAGTCGCGTCGGCCATGCCATCGGCGGCTGCCGACAGGGTGACGCGCTTCCTGCTCTATCTGTTCGTCGATGGCAAGTTCTACACACTCTTTTCGTTGCTCTTCGGGCTCGGCTTTTCCATCATCCTGTCGAATGCACACAGGCGCGGCAACAGCGGGCTGCCGGTCTTCTACCGGCGGATGACGGTGCTGGCCATGATAGGCGCGCTGCATCTGATGTTTGTCTGGAGCGGCGACATCCTGTTGCTCTATGCATTGCTGGGCATGGTGCTGCCATTGTTCCGCAATGCCTCAGGGCGTGTGCTGCTCATGGCTTCGGCATTCTGCCTGCTGCTGCCTGTCGTGATTGACCTGTCGGTGGAGCTGGCCGGAATAAGCCTGTCGGCTCCTGTGGTCGATGCGCAGTGGCGCGTGTGCGCGGACTATGGCATCACACGTGACAACTTCGGCTATTGGTTGCGCGATGCCGAGAGCTATGGGCAGGTGTTCCAGTTCCTGTTGCAAGGGGCGCTGGTGCGTGTACAGGAGTTTGTCGATGGCAACCGCTACTTTAAAGTCCTCGGTCTGTTTCTGATGGGATTTTACATCGGGCGCAGCCGCATTTATGCGGATATTGCCGCCAACGGTCGTTTGCTGCGCCGTGTCGTGGCCTATGGTTTTGCCATCGGGCTGCCGCTGTCGTGCCTTTATGCCCTCGACTGTATGGCCGGCTACCGTTTCGGCATGACGGTGCATACCGTGGCCTACACGGTCAGCGTCTATCCGCTCGGTTTTGCATACGCTGCTGCTTTTTGTCTGCTCTATGAGCGTCAGCCGCGCCTTGCTCTGTGGCGTTGGCTCGCTGCGCCGGGGCGCATGGCTTTGACCAATTACATAGGCCAGTCTGTCATGGGTGCCGCACTCTTCTATGGCATCGGCCTCGGGTGGGGTGCCGGTGTAGGCTTGCTTGACACCGAAGTGATTGTCGTGGCTGTGTTGGCAGTGCAGGCAGTCTTCAGCCATGTCTGGCTTGGCTTCTTCCGCTTCGGGCCGTTGGAGTGGTTGTGGCGTATGCTGACCTACGGCAAGTATTTCGCTTTGCGCCGGTCTGACGGATAGATGTGCGTGTGATGTCATCTGCCGCAGCTCTTGTCGTGCGGCGGTGAATGTGGTGAGGTCTGACCCCGATGTTCACAGGGTCAGACCTTTTCAATGACAGCATCAGACCCTGTCGGAAAAACTTAGGCTGAAAATATATGTTTTTAGCCTAACGTCTATATATTTTTAGGCTAAAAAATGGTGGAGGCTTCAGACCTCGGCGTGAATAGCATCAGACCGATGGCAGACTGTTGCCTATTATCTTGCGGTAGAGGTCCAGAGCATAGACGTCTGTCATGCCCGAGATGTAGTCGAGGACGGCCATTATCTTGCCGTAGAGGGTAGGGGCATCGATTTCATATTGTTCGGAGACACGCTTGATGAGCAGCTTCGAATAGGCTTTGTCGGGGTGTGTGACGGCCTCGATGAGTAGTTCGAGGAGGGTGTAGATGACTTTGTAACCGGCCATTTCGACATCCAGTACTTGCTTTGACCTATAAATCTTGGCGTAGGCGGTTTCGGTGCAGGCGCGGTAGGCATCGCGTGGACGTGGCTCAATCAACTCTATCAGCGGCTTGTCGAGTGAGCCGTCGAGGATGGCATCTTCGTTGGCGAGGAATGCCGTGGTACATTCTTTGACGAGTTTGCCGATGGTGCATGAGCGGAGATAGGCTATCTTTTCGTTATCATCATCGACTCGACGCATGTTTTTGACCATGTCTTCCAGTCTTTTGCCGTCGAAGTAGCCGAGCAGCAGGTCGCGTGTCTGGTCAAACGAGATGATTTTGAGCTTGTAGGCATCCTCTATGTCCATTATCTGATAGCAGATGTCGTCGGCGGCTTCGACCAACCAGACGAAGGGGTGCCTTGCATATATGCTGTTTGTCGGGTCGGTCATGATGATGCCGAGGTGGGCGGCTATCTTGGCGAAGTTGCCGCGCTCGCTGATGAAAAAACCGAACTTCTTTTTCCCATTGATGGATGTCGATGGGTAGGGGTACTTGACTATCGATGCGAGTGTGGCATAGGTCATGGCAAAGCCCCCCGGGCGGCGGCCGCGGAAGCGGTGTGTCAGCAGTCTGAAGGCATTGGCATTGCCCTCGAAATTGGTGATGTCGGCCCATTCGTCATCGCTCAGATGGGCTTTCAGCGCATAGCCTTTCCCTTCAGAAAAATAGGAGGATATGGCATTTTCGCCTGAATGGCCGAACGGCGGGTTGCCCATGTCGTGCGCGAGGCATGCTGCCGAGACGATGTGTCCTGCCTCGGAAAGGTAGGATGAGGTCGTCAATTCTGGCCGTCGGGCGGTGAGTGCGATGGCTATGTTGTTGCCCAACGAGCGTCCTACACACGACACTTCGAGACTGTGTGTCAGACGATTGTGGACGAAGATGCTGCCCGGCAGGGGGAAGACTTGGGTCTTGTTCTGCAAACGGCGGAATGGAGATGAGAATATCAGACGGTCATAGTCGCGCAGAAACTCTGAGCGGTTGTCGGCACGCTCTTCGTGAAATTCTTCGAGCCCGAAGCGTATCGGCGAAATCAGCCGTTCCCATGTCATTTTATGTCCCATGGTTTCATCATTTTTTGTCCGTGTGCCTCATCATTGCGCCTGTATGTCCGGCCAGTCTGTAGCGGAGAAACTCAGAGCATGTTATGGCCGTCGCTATGGCTACGTTGAGCGACTCGGGGTGTGAGTCGCCGTGTGGCATCGACGGTATCGCTATCCTGTCAGTGACATATCGTGCGGTGGCAGGAGAGATGCCGTTGCCTTCGTTGCCCATTATGATTATCCCGTGCTCAGACAGTTCTCTGTCATAGATGTTGTCACCGTCCATGTATGTCCCGTATACCGGTGTCTTCCCGCTGAGCGGCGGGAAAAAATCATCTGCGGCCACAGTACATACCCGCACACGTGCCAACGAACCCATGGTGGCCTGCACTGTCTTGGGATTGTAGATGTCAGCACATCCGGGCGAACATGCCACGTGACTTATCCCAAACCAGTCGGCAAGGCGCAGGATGGTGCCGAGGTTGCCGGGATCCTGCACATTGTCGAGGTATATGGCCAGCTGCCTGCCGACTTCTTGTGGTGCGGCCTGCATGTCGTGTTGTCTGAAGATGGCCAGTACGTCTTGCGGGTTTTTGAGCAGGCTCGCACGTCTTATGTCGTCATGGGGGGCTTCTATTACCTCCTTGCATCCGTTCAAGAGATGGCCGTGCTCCGTCAGCCATTCGCCTGTGGCTACGAGCAGCTCGCAGTCAAATGCCTTGATCAGGTCGATGACAGACTTTCCCCCTTCGGCTATGAAGAGATGTGTCTCTTCACGTGCTTTCTTGCTGTCAAGGGATTTGATGAGACGTATTTTGTTTTTGCTTAGCATTTATCTGACCAGCACTTTTTGTGACTTGCTGCCTATGGTGACGATATATATGCCATTGTCAAGCCTTAATGACCGTTGGCCTGACACTTTCCCGCAGAAGATGCGTATGCCGTCAATCGTGTGGACTGAGACCTGTGACTCTGTGTCAGAACTGATTGTCATATATCCCTCGCCGGTAATGATGTTTGCCACTGTGCCATGGCCTTCATCGACAGATGATGCCATTGTCACTGTGATGACATTGGACTCTTCAGACTCGATGCCTCCGGCGATGGCTCTGACTGTATAGCTGTAGGTGTGCGTCCTGTCAAGCCCTGTCACACGGTATTGTGTCCCGGTTATTCCCGAGTAGGTCTCGCTCATGGTCATTGCAGGAGCTTGTGCCGATGTGCCATTGGCTCTGATATTGTCGATGATGGCACGTTTCTGGACAGTCCCTATCTCAAAGCACAATGCACGACCACCGGCATCGCAGTGCAGGGTATATGTCTCAGTTTCTGCGGTCAATGCGAACTCTTCGTAGGCCAGCCATTCGCCACCTTCACCCGTAGGTGTTTTCTCGCCGACACCTATATATAATGTGGTGCCGTCGGCTCTGCCAGATGAGGTCACATAGTCTTTGGCATCTACAGATATGGTGAATACGGCGGGTAATTGCAATTCAGGAGATACGAGGTAGCCTGCAGAGGTAGAACTGCCGAGTTTGCATTTGCCTCCTGCCTGATATACTTTGCTGCCGCGCCATCCTTCGTCGGTCATATATTCATCCAGA
>DWUP01000127.1 GCA_020012075.1 Candidatus Avibacteroides avistercoris | reverse complement strand
GCGGCCAATCCTGCCGGCCTCGCCACAGCGGGGAGGCGCATGGCATCGGCAGGCTATATCAACCGCTTCGGCATCAAGGAGCTGTCGAGCTACTCGGGCCTCATCCATCTGCCCACACGTGCGCTGGACTTCACCCTCTGCGCCGCACGCTTCGGGATGGATGCCTATAACGAAAACAAAGTCAGCCTCACCCTCGCACGGCGGCTCACAGAGCGTTTCGCCCTCGGGGTCAGGGTCAATTACTATCTAAGGCAGCTGGCCGACCGCCAAAACAACGTGCATGCGCTCACCGCAGACCTCGGGATGTCGATAACTGCCACCGACAAACTAACAATCGGCATAGTTATCAACAATCCCCTCCGTAAGGGCATCGTGAAGGGAAAAACTGACGAAAAACTGCCCGTGTCGGCGGCTGTCGGTGTCAGTTATCAACCGTTATCAACACTGTTACTGACAGTCGAGGTTGAAAAGTCCACCGACACGCAGCTGTGGTTCAAGGCTGCCGGCGAATACTCGCCCATTCCCCTCCTCGACCTCCGCATGGGAGTCTATGGAGCACCCTTTTCGCCTACCTTCGGCGTAGGACTCAACCTGTCGTCATTCACCGTCCATGCCGGGGCAATGTGGCACACAGACCTCGGCCCCTCGGTGATGTGCGGGCTGGACTATACATTCTGAGGCGACCGGCATGGCACGACTTATCTACAACCGGTTGTTGAAAACGCTGTTAATATCCATCATGACAGCCATTTGCACTGTTGGTAACATCTGCGGCCAATCGGTCACGACACAGTCTGTCATCGATGACATAGCCGAGATGGCCGCCGGCCACGACGGCAGCAACGAGGCCGAAGCCGAAGAAGTCAAGGAGATGCTCTCGGCACTGGCGGATGCCAAAATCGACATCAATGCGGCCACGAGGCAACAGCTCGAGGCACTGCCGTTCCTCTCACCGATGCAAGTCGAGGACATCCTCTACTATGTCTACGCCTACGGTCCGATGGAGTCGCTCGACGAACTGGGCCTCATCGAGGGTCTCGACGCATCCACGGCGAGGCTGCTCCGCCCGTTCCTGACGACGACGGGCGGCACCGGGCAGACGACACCCGGCCTCGCAGCGATGATGCGCCGGGGACGGAGCGAAATCACCGCACGCCTGCGCCGCTCACTCGACGACAAGCGCGGCTATGCCGACGTCGATGAAGCCACGAGGCAAGCCATTCCCGGCACTTACTATCTGGGGTCGCCCCTCTACCTGTCGGTGAAGTATGCCTACCGCTACGGCGACAGGATGAGCATCGGCGTGACTGCCGAGAAAGACCCCGGCGAGCAATTCTTCGAGGGGACGAATGCCAAGGGCTATGACTTCTATTCCGCCCACTTCTTCGTCAGGGACATCGGGCGGCTCAAGGCGCTGGCAGTGGGCGACTACAAGGCGAGTTTCGGGCGGGGACTCGTGATGAGCAACGACTTTTATATGGGCAAAAACGTCTATATGTCCTCACTCTACAGCCGCAGGGGCGGATTGAGACGGCACGCATCGACCGACGAAAACAATTTCATGCGCGGTGCAGGAGCCACGGTGGACTGGGGCAAAGTGGAGTGGACAGTGATGTATTCGTTCAGGAGGCTTGACGCCAATGTTGAAAACTCGTTGATTACATCGTTGAAAAGTGACGGCTACCACCGCCTTGCGCGGGACATACGTGCCCGGAATGCCGTAGCAAACCACCTGATAGGCAGCAATCTGACATATCACGGCAGCATATTCGACATCGGGATGACGGTTGTTGGTGACTTTTTCAACAGACCGTTTACAAATGATGGCGAGCCCTATCGCGCCCACTATCCCGAGGGACGGCGTTTCTTCAACGCCGGAGTGCACTATGACCTGCGTTGGCGCAACATCTTCATCGGCGGCGAGACGGCCGTAGACGGCAGGGGACGCATCGCCACGCTCAACTCCATCGACATCTACCCGGCATCCGGCTACCGTCTCTTCGTGCTGCACAGGCATTATGACAGGGGCTATGCGGCCATGCACTCGCGTGCCATGTCATCGTCGGGCGTGACACGCAACGAGCGCGGCGTGATGTGCGGCATCGAGGTGACGGCCGTCAGGTCGCTCAGTCTGAGCCTCGCCATCGACTGCTACCGTCATCCATGGCTGCGCTATGGGGCGGACCGCCCGTCGTCGGGGTGCGAAGTGCTGGCCCGGGCGGTGTGCGTGCCGCGCGACGGGCTGACACTGGAGGCATATTACCGCCGGCGCGAAAGGCTGGCAGACATCACCGGCGACGGGGGCGACGCACGCGCCGCGCGGACACTCGCCGACAAGCTGCGCCTGTGCATGACCTACGCCGGGGACGAGCGGTTTGAAATCCGCACATACATCGACTGTTGCCTCGCCAAAGGCCGCGACAACAAGCGCACGAGGGGCGTGGCATTGACACAGAGGGCCTCATGGTGCATCCCGCACACACCGCTCAGGTGCGCCGCAGCCTTTGCGCTCTTTGACACAGACGACTATGACGCGCGCATCTACATCCCGTCGGTGAGCCTGCCGCAGACGTTCTATCGCCCGGCTGCCTATGGCCGCGGGATAAGTTTCTCGGCACTCGTCGGCTGCGACATCAGACGGTGGATGAGCATCAGTGCGCACTGCGCCGTGACGGCATCAGACGACCGCGACACCATCGGCAGCGGGCCGGAGCTGTCACAAGGCAACGTGCGCAGCGAGGTGGCGGCCATAGCGACATTCAGGTTCTGACCGGCACGGCCGGGCATCTGTGCCGGGGAAGACAGCACCGCAACACGAGCAGAAGATCATCTGACCCCACGGCGATGGCATACCACCCTAATGCCAATGGCATACTACCCTAACGACGATAGCATACTACCCCAATGCCCGTAGCATCAGACCCCACGGCAATGGCATCAGACCCCGCGCCGACGCACTGCAACCCGATGGCGAATGTCACCCGCGGCATAGCGCGCAGGCTCAAAATTTGAGTAACTTTGCACCACTTACCAAGACACCAAATGTGAGGACAAGACTATGAGTACAGTGATATATCCGTCGCCCGTCTTCGGGCCTGTGCACAGCCGCCGTCTGGGGATTTCGCTCGGGGTGAACCTCATGCCGGGCGACGGCAAGATATGCACGTTTGACTGCATCTATTGCGAGTGCGGCTTCAACGCCAACTTCCGTCCCAAGACACGACGCCCTACACGCGACGAGGTGCGCGATGCCCTCGCCAGACGCTTGGCGACAATGCGCGACAGCGGCAGTGTGCCAGACGTCATCACCTTTGCCGGCAACGGCGAGCCGACGGCACACCCCGACTTTGCAGCCATCATCGACGACACGATAGCCCTGCGCGACACCTATTGCCCGGCGGCCAAGGTGAGCGTGCTGAGCAACTCGACATTCATAGCCAAGCCCGACGTCGCCGACGCCCTGCTGCGCGTGGACAACAACATCCTGAAGCTCGACACCGTCGCACCTGACTATATCGCAAAGGTCAACAGGCCTACAGGACACTATGATGTGGGGGAAACGGTGGAAATGATGAAGCGTTTCGACGGACACATCATCATCCAGACGATGTTCATGCACGGCACATCCGAGGGACAGGCGGTGGACAACCTCGATGACACCTATGTCATGCCGTGGATGGAGGCTGTCAAGGCCATAAAGCCACAGATGGTGATGATCTATACCATCGACCGCGAGACACCTGACCACGACCTCAGGAAGGCTTCGCACGACGAGCTGGACCGCATAGCCGCCCTGCTGCGCGCCGAGGGTCTGGAGGTGTCGGTCTCATACTGATTTGCCGGCAGGCAAACGAAACGTCCCGCAAGCCGCGACAATCATCGCAGGCTTGCGGGACATTTCACAACGGTCCTCAGTGCCATGCCCCTCAGGGCCATGGCATCATCACTTGACGGAGATATTATCGCCCCGCGTCGTCACTTGGGAGGGATTCCCCGAGCATGAGATGCTGCCAGCCACCGAGGCAGAAGCATCCAGCGAGCCTGAAGCATGGCATGTTATCTCGCCCGCCGACAAAGCCCGCGCGACGGTATTGACGGCCTTGAGGCCGCCTGCATCTATATTGCCGGCCGATTCGCTGCCGAGGTCGGCATCGGTGCATGAGCCGCTGACGGCTATGTCGCCCGCCGAATGTGTCAGTGCCTTGACTTTGACAGCATCGATGCGTCCCACCTCGATGTTGCCCGAGGAGCTTGCATCGAGCGAACAGGCCGTAGCCTTGACCTTGTCAATGCCTATGTCGCCGGCCGAACCGGTGGATGCCGACAGCTCTGTGCAATCGAGTGACCCGACGCGGCAATCACCCGACGACGAGAGGTCGATGCTCGCTTTGGCACACTTGACAGCACGCATAGACACGTCGCCTGCACTGCGCGAAGTGATTGCCAAGTCGGCACACGTCACATCGGCGGCGACTATGTCACCGCTGCTGCCGGCCTCGAAGGTGACGGCATGCGACGATGACAGCGGCTGCTCCAAAACTATCCGGCCGACACTCGCTGTGCGGAATGTCGTCACATCGGGTGTATAGACCTTGACATACAGATCCCTGCCATCGGTCTCAAGGATGCTGTAGCCACGGGGCATATCAAATCCGACATCGAGGTTGCCTCCCCTCTCGGCGAGCACCAGATGGTCAATCATGTTTGCCGGTGCGTGCAGCTCGGCGTAGGGCGACCCTGAAGCCGTCTGCACATAGACCACATCAACGGCATCACTGACGGTGATCGACCTGACGTCTGACAACTCGACACGCTCGGTCGCAATGTCGCGGCTCGCGACCAGCTTGCCGCCACCGGCACCGACGCACGCCGCCGACGACATCAGCGCGGCTGCGGCGAGAATCATTATATATGATGATGATTTACGCATAATCTCACTACTTTAACTGTTGAGTAATCTTTCAAAAAGAAAAGGGCGACACCGCCGATTACCGGCAGTGCCACCATTCATCAGTCAGTCAGTGACAGGCATCAGTCCACCATGACTTTGGTGACTTGCGAGCCTGTACCCGACGTTACCTTGACCACATATATTCCGGGAGCCAGACCCTGCACGGTCGTCATGCCGTCACCCTCGCCCATAGAGCGCACGGTCACGCCATCGACAGTCCACACACGGGCTTCGTCAAAGCTGCCATCGATCACGATGCTGCTGCCGTCGGCATAGACATGCACGTCGTCGGCAGCCGTCCGGTCTACCCCACTCGAAATCACATTCTCAACCTTTGCGCAATTATATACCTCGCAATTGCTTGGATTGCTGCTGTCAGTATTGCTTATGAATGCTACCACGCTGATGTTGTCGAGATTGACCGACGTAGTGCCATAGGAACCTCTGATGCTCGTCTTCACATCCCACTCGGTGGTATACTCATAGCTTCCGTCTTCTGCAAACTGTACTTCAGCCCCCCAATCACCGGTCAGCACCTCGCGGAGCACGTTGTTGTGTGTCCACACACCGCTCGCACCCGACTGGTTGTTTGACCTTATGCCGTCCTCTGTTATGAAGACATTGACGGTCGGGTTGTCTGAATCGACCAGACTCTGCCCATACACGCGGATGTTGAGTTTGTTGTTAGCCTCATCCATACTTGTCTCAACGTAATCGACACGAAGTTTGGAATGCTCAACTGGTCATTCATCGCGATGTTTACATTGCTTACCGAAATTCCGAAAATCGGACCCGGCGATGGCGAGGACTCATCATAAGC
>DWUP01000126.1 GCA_020012075.1 Candidatus Avibacteroides avistercoris | reverse complement strand
GAAGTAGAGAGGAATGAGCAGAGTTTCGGCCACCACGCTGTCAAATCTGTATTCGGTCTTGTCCATATCTTTTTTGTCACAAAGTTATCCCCGCCTGCCGCGCGCATCAATACCCACAAATGGCGAAAACTGTCATCACCACAGTCGGGTATCATCGTATGCCGTGAGCGGTGGCATACGATGCTATGCTGACTTACATGGTATGCTACGGGCGATGGCATACGACCTTTTGACGTGTAGGGTCGTATGCCGTGGGGCGGACATTTGGAGGACTTCGATGGCTGTCGGCTATTTTGGCTAAATTTGCATTGGCAGTTTTATTACGGGGATTGGGTAATCCGGATACCGGAGTCAAATGGAATGGATTTGCCCAAGGCTTAATATTAATTCCGGCTCATTATTTATGCTTTTTATGCCGGTTGCGATACTTTTGTGCTTGTCAAACATATATAGGATTGGATTATGGAAACTTTTGACGACGTCATTTCAGGGGCGCATCCGGTGCTGGTGGATTTTTTCGCCACATGGTGCCAGCCGTGTCGGATGATGCACCCTGTGCTCGAGCAGGTCAAGGCCGTGCTGGGCGACCGTCTGCGCATCATCAAGGTCGATGTGGACCGTCACGGGCAGGCCACTGCGCGCTATGGCGTGCAGGCAGTGCCTACGTTGATGCTGTTCAGTGAGGGGCAGGTGTTGTGGAGGAGCAGCGGAGCGATGGACAAAGCTGCCTTGCTGGCGGCCTTGGAGCCGTTTTTGCGATAGCCTATGGGGATGACTGCCAAGGGACGTGCCCTCTATGCCCTGATGGAGGAGCGGGGCTACAGCCGGGGGCTCGTGCAGGTGACTGTCGCTCTGCTGGACGGCACTGATGAGGCATTGGACGACATGATTGTCTTCGTCGCCGACGGCCGCCCCACCGAGGCTGAGCTGCTCGACCGTCTGGCTTCGTCGTGCGATGGTGCCGATGTTGGTAACTTTCTGAAAGTTTTACGTGGCAGTTGATGCCGTGATTTGTGCATTATCTGTATTTTTACGACCTTTTAGTGAAAGCATTGCACAGCACAATGGACAACGACAAAGCTAAAGCAGAGACCTATCATGTGCCGGTCATGCCCGGTGAGTGCCTCGAGGGGCTTGACATCAAGCCCGACGGCATTTATGCCGACATGACTTTCGGTGGTGGAGGACATTCGTCGCTCATCGTCAGCCGTCTGTCTGAGCGGGGGCATCTCTATGGTTTCGACCGTGATGCCGACAGCGAGGCCAATGCCATCGACGACGCGCGATTCACGTTTGTGAGGAGTGACTTCCGTTATCTGGCCAACTTCATGCGCTACTATGGCGTCGACAGTCTTGACGGGGTGCTGGCCGACCTCGGGGTGTCGTCGCACCATCTCGACGATGAGGGGCGCGGCTTCTCATTCCGCTATGAGGCCGACCTCGACATGCGCATGAACACCCGCGGAGGCATGACCGCGGCCGATGTGCTCAATACCTACGACGAGGAGCGCCTCGCAGCCGTCTTGCGCAATTATGGCGAGGTGAAGTCTGCCGGCCGCATAGCCCGTGCCGTGGCGCAGGCCCGTGCACACCGCCGGCTGTCAGGCGTGGCCGATTTCCTCGAGGTGTTGCGACCCATCGTGCCGCCTTTTGCCGAACACAAGGAGCTGCCCAAGATATTCCAAGCCCTGCGCATCGAGGTCAATGACGAGCTGGGCAGCCTGCGCGACATGCTCGCGGCAGCCATCCGCTTGCTGAAGCCCGGTGGGAGACTGGTGGTGATGACCTATCACTCGCTGGAGGACCGCATCGTCAAAAACTTCATCAAGGCAGGCAATGCCGACGGAAGCGTGGAAAAAGATTTCTTCGGCCGCACCCGGACAACGTTGAGGCCGGTCAATACAAGGGTCGTCGTGCCGTCGGACGAGGAAGTGGAACGCAACCCGCGTTCGCGCAGCGCGAAACTGAGGGTGGCCGAGAAACTGTGAGAGCAAGTCTGTTGTAGAACAAAATACAGTGACAGGGATTATGGACAAGGACAAGACAAGACAGGACAAAGACAGGCCGGATGACGACGTGAAGATCAATTTCTCCTCACTCATGGGCGGCGACGTGTTGCTGCTGCCGTTCTTCAAGAGGCAGCTGGGACTCATCATGCTCATCGTGGTGCTGTTTATACTCTATATCAGCAACCGCTATTCGGCGCAGCAGGAACAGGTGCAAATCGACAAGATGAAGGAACGCCTCGTCGAGGCACGCTATTCGGCTCTCGCAGCGTCGTCCGAACTGATGAAAGAAAGCCGGCAGTCGAGCGTGCAGGATGCTCTCGACGAGGGACACAGCGAGGTCAAGGTGTCCATGCAGTCGCCTGTAATGCTGGAGGAGGATGACGAATGAAATGTGTGATGACAACAATGCCCGATAGTGATGTTTGACAACGAAAACAAAATATTCAAACGCTATGCACTGATCGTCTTCATCGTGATACTGTGTGGCATAGGCATCATGTCGCGCATCGTCTATACGATGTTTATCAAGGACGACTTCTGGACAGAAGTGGCAGAAGACCTCAAGCGATACAATATACCCGTCAAGGCTTTCCGCGGGAATATCATATCGGCCGACGGCAAGCTGCTGGCCAGTTCGTTGCCCGAGTTCCGCCTGTTCATCGACCTCAAGGCAGGCGGCTTCAACGACACGCTCATCACCAAGCACATCAATGAGATAACGGCCGACCTGCACGACGTATTCCCCGAAAAGAGCAAGAACTATTTCAAAGCTATCCTCGAAAACGGGCTGCGCAACAAACACCGCCGCCGCAACGTGTCGCTCATGCCGAGGCGCGTGTCATTCATCGAGCTGAAGGAATTGCAGAGCAAACCTTATTTCGCGATGAACCCCAACGTCTCAGGATTCCATTATGACCAGATAAACAACCGCAAGCGTCCATTCGGGACATTGGCCGAGAGGACGATAGGCGACATATCCAAGGATGCGTCGGTCGGGGCTAAATATGGCGTCGAACTGGCCTGCGACAGCGTGCTGCGCGGGCACGACGGCTCGATGCACCGCGAGAAGGTCAAAGGACGATATGTCAATGTCATCGAGGTGCCGCCTGTCAATGGGCTGGATGTCATCACGACCATCGACGTAGAGATGCAGGACATAGTCGAGTCGGTGCTGCGTGACAAACTGGTGGAAATCGGTGCCGAGAGCGGCATAGCAATATTGATGGAGACTGCGACCGGCGACATCAAGGCCATGGCCAACCTCGGGCGCGTGGCCGACAGCACCTACACCGAGCTGCGCTCCTATGGCGTGTCAGACCTCATGGAACCGGGCTCGACATTCAAGACTGCCTCGATAATGGTCGCCCTCGACGACGGGGTCATCTCGATGGATGACGTGGTCGATACGGGCAAGGGCATCAAGGAGATGTATGGTCGCGACATGAAAGACCACAATTGGCGCGGGGGGAAAGGTTATGGCCCGCTTGATCTGCAACACATCATCATGTATTCGTCAAACATCGGTGTCTCTGAGCTGATTGACTCGCACTATCACGACAATCCGCAGCGGTTCGTCGATGGTCTGCGTCGCATCGGCATCTTGCAGGACTGGGACTTCCCCTTGCACGAATACCTGCCGCCGCGTGTCATACGTCCCGGCACACCGTCATGGAATGCCACGACGCTGGCATGGCTCTCGATAGGCTACAACTCGCAGCTGCCGGTGCTCAACACGGTGGCATTCTACAACGCCATTGCCAACGGCGGCCGCCTCGTCAGACCGAGGATTGTCAAGGCTTATGAGGACAATGGCGAGGTGATCAAGGAGTTTCCCGTCGAGGTGGTCAAAGAGCAGATTTGCAGACCTGAGACGCTGGACAAGATACACTTCCTCCTCGAAAAAGTGGTCAGCGAAGGACTTGGCAAGAAGGCCGGAAATCCCAAATTCAAAGTGTCGGGCAAGACCGGTACGGCCATGGTGGCCGAGAACGGACGGTATGGCAACAAGAGCTTCGCCAGTTTTGCCGGCTACTTCCCGTCAGAGAAGCCAATGTACACTTGCGTAGTGGCCATCACCAAGCGCGGATTCGCATCTGGCGGACTAATGTCGGGCGATGTCTTCGGG
>DWUP01000125.1 GCA_020012075.1 Candidatus Avibacteroides avistercoris | reverse complement strand
GTGTCATCTCGCCGCCAAAAGCCCCGCGGATATAGTCACTACCCCCGACCAGATTGGCATCGCCGCCCGGACTGCCGATAGCTTTGATACTGAACTCCACGCCCCGCGTCGAAGTGTCACGCCGCATGTCGCGGAATGTCGCATCCTGTGCCGCTATTGTCATCGGCAAGAGGAGTGAGATGATGATGAGCCACCTTTTCATGTCAAACGCTTTTCGATCGATTGGCCGTAAATATATGAAGCATCCCGGCACGGCGAGGCTCAAACCGTTTTTTTTGTTTTAATTAACATATATCCGCCAATTATTAAGCCTTATTAATGATGACGGCATATCTTCCCGCCCGTGGCATACGACCCCACGGCGACAGCATACAATGCCACCGCACTTGGCATACTACCCAAGAGGCCACAGCATCAGACCCCGTGGCAGGCATGGCGGCATGTCAGATGGCACGGGCTGCGACACCGCCCATCCACAGTCCGCACAGTGCCGCCGCAAGGCCGAGGACAAGGCTGCCGGCAGCGTAGGCAGCAAACAGACGCCAATGCCCGCCCTGCAACAGGGCAAGGGCTTCGGCAGAGAATGTAGAGAACGTGGTAAAGCCGCCACAAAACCCTGTGGCAAGCAACAAGCGCAACTGCGGCCTGTCGCCGGGACAATGTGCCAATGCGCCATAGATGAGACCCAGCACCAGACAACCCGCCACATTGGTCACAAAGGTCGCCCACGGGAAGGGTCCGCCCCCGCCCCTGATGACGAGCGAGAGCAGATAGCGGCACACCCCTCCGGCAAAGCTGCCGGCACCGACCAGCAAGAGCGACTGTATCATGGCCGCACAGTCTTCACCACAGTCCGACGAGCTGTCATACGGCCACCGACCTCCCTCCCTTGAGGCTGTCGATGAAGAGCAGCAGACGATTGACCACATTGACATCACTCACACCGCTGTCGAAGTCGAGCGACAGGATGTGCATCGACGGGCACAGCCGGCGGATGCGCCGCTCGACACCCTTGCTGATGATGTGGTTGGCGATGCACCCGAAGGGTTGCAGGCTGATGACATGGTCTATGCCGCGGTGCGCGAGCGACATTATCTCGCCCGGCAGCACCCACCCCTCGCCAAACTGGGCATCGAGGGTGACGACGCGGGATGCCCCGGCGGCCTCATCGAAGATGTCCCTGAACGGCTCATAGTAGCGGAACCGCGCCGCCACCGCATCGACCCGTGCCACACGCCGGCGCACGAGGCCATAGAGCCAGCGTATGATGCCGTCTGGCACACGCCGGCGCACGAGGCCGCTGTCCTGCTTGACCTTGAGATTGACGAAGCCCTGAAGGAAGAAGTCGGTGAGCAGCGGCGGCACAATCTCGATGCCGTGGCCGATGAGCCAGTCACCCACGCCCTTCTGGGCGAATGGATTGAACTTGAGGTATATCTCACCCACTATCCCCACCTTGGGGCAAGAGCCGTCGCCTGCGGCAGCGTCAAATTCGTCGGCAGCCTCGGCGAGCATAGCGAGCAGACCGTCTGACGAGTTGCGCCCTATGGGACCGGCGGCGGCGGCAAGCCATTTGTCACGCAGGGCGGCGGCACTGCCCGCCTTGCGCTCGCGGACGACGGTGGCATTATACATCTTGGCTATGCAGTCACTGTACAGCAGCGACGTGAGGACTATGGGCAGCAGCTTCATCCAGTTGATTTTGAAGCCCGGCTGCGGGTTGCCGAGGTCACTGCCGAAGGTGAGCGACACGACAGGCACGTCGCCATAGCCCGACTCGGTCAGGGCACGCTTGATGAGCGCGATATAGTTGGACGCACGGCACTGCCCGCCGGTCTGCGTGATGGCCACGGCACATTCGTCCGGGTCATGGCGTCCCTCCTTGAAAGCCTTGACGACATCGCCCACGATGAGCGTGGCCGGATAGCACACCTCGTTGTTGGCATAGCGCAATCCCCAGTCGCACGACGCGGTGTCGCTCATGGGCAGGTTTTCGACTTCATATCCCGCCAGCTTCATCAACGGCGGTATGAGGGGTGATATATATGGCGTGAAGAACGGGGCCAGCAGCTTGCGGCGGCGGTCACCCCGGGTGTAGGCGGGAGTAGTGACGAAAGGCTTAGCCTCGCGGTGTGTGTCGCGGGCGGCAAGGCGCAGACTCTCGATGGCCGAGCGGACACGCAGCCTGAGCGAACCGACATTGCTCACGTCATCAATCTTGAGCAGCGTGAGCGACTTGCCGTGCCGGTCGAGCAGCGAGCGGACTTCGTCGGTCAGGAAAGCATCCGGGCCGCAGCCGAATGAGGTCATCTCCATGAATTGCACGCCCGCGTCCTGCATTGCCACCCACTTGGCGGCGCGGAGGATGCGGTTGGTGTAGGCCCATTGTGCCACGAAGTGCACGTCGTCGAGCGGCACATCCTCGTCGCGCACCAGATCGTCGGTGATGACATCCACGCCCATGGCGGCCACCATGTCTGACAATCTGTGCTGTATGAGCGGGTCGGCGTGATAGGGACGTCCCGCCAGCATGACGGTCATGCGCCCGGCCGCACGCCCGGCTTCCAATATCCGGCGGTCGTGCCCGGCCATTTCCTGCCCGAACCGCCGCATCTCGGCACACGCCTCGTCGTAGGCACGGGCAAACGTGCCGCCGTCCACGCCAAACTGCGACAGATATTCGGCGCACTGGCGGCGGAGCATCTTGTCGTCCTTGAAGTTTATCGTCGGCGCATCGACAGGCACTTCGTCGCCCTGCACGTTGAGCACCACCTGCGAATAGCCGGTCACGATGGGGCAGTTGTAGGAGTTTTGCCCCCCGTCAAGCCGCTCAAAGACGACGAAAGGCATGAATATGCGCTGCACCCCGCGCTGCGCGAGGTCGTGGATATGACTGTGCACGAGCTTGGCAGGGAAGCAGATGTTGTCAGACATCACCAGTCCGGCCTTGGCTTCGTATGCCCCGTAGGCCGAGGGCGACGACAGCACCACCTCGATGCCGCACCGCGTCAGCAGCGTATGCCAGAACGGGTATTCCTCATACATGTTGAGGCAGCGGGGTATGCCGATGACGGCGCGCGGGTCAGACACCACGGCCTCGCGGTCGAAGAGCAGCGACAGTTTGTCGGCGTAGGCGTTTTCGCCCTTTGCATATCCCTTGCCCTTGTTATTGAAGACACGCTCGCAGCGGTTGCCCGAATAATATTTGCCCCCTCCCGCAAAGTGGTAGACCGATATGCCGCAGCGGTTCTCACATCCGTGGCAGGTGCAGCCGGTCACATTGCAGGCCGAGCGGCCGAGCATGTCGTCGATGGTGGCCGATGATGCGAAGCGGCGGGCATGGAGGGCACAGCCCACGGCACCCATCAGTTCGGGATGGTCGGTGCGGGTCACCTCGACCCCGACAAGTTTCTCAAAGGCGCGGACCACCGAGTCATTCTTCATTGTGCCGCCCTGCACGACGATGTGCGCACCGAGTTCGGCGGTGTTCTTCAGCTTGAGGACTTTGTAAAGGCAGTTTTTGACTACCGAGTATGACAGACCCGCAGCGATGTCAGCCATGGTGGCACCTTCGCGCAGGGCTTGCTTGACCTTGGAATTCATGAAGACCGTGCAGCGCGTGCCGAGGTCGCAGGGATGCTCCGCGCCGCATGCCATGGCCGCGAAGTCCTGCACCGTGCAGCCGAGCGACTTGGCAAATGTCTCGATGAACGAGCCGCAGCCCGACGAGCATGCTTCATTGATCTCGATGCGATTGACCACGCCGCCATCGACGAAGATGGCTTTCATGTCCTGCCCGCCGATGTCGAGGATGAATGACACGTCCTCGGACAGATGACGGGCGGCAGAATAGTGCGCCATCGTCTCAATTATCCCGTCGTCAAGTCCGAAGGCGGCTTTGATTAGGTCTTCCCCATATCCTGTCGAGCAGCTGCCCACGACATTGACCTCGGCGCCTGCCGCCTCGCAGGCCTGCTTGAAACGCCTCAGTCCATCCTCGACAGCCTCGACCGGGCTGCCTTGGTTGGGGCGGTAGAATGAGAAGAGCAGCTCGTCATCGTCATTCATCACCGCTATCTTGGTCGTAGTCGAGCCTGAGTCAATACCGATGGTCACGTCCTCATGGCCGGGTGAGAGGGGACGGCTCTTCAAGGCATGTGCCGAGATGCGCTGCTGCCAGCGGCGACGGTCATCGTCGCCGGCGAAGATGGGGTCGAGTCCGTCGTGCCCGAGCGTCACATGGGCGAGTGTCCTGCCCACGGTGTCACGCAGGGCGGCGATGCTCATGGCGGGGGCA
>DWUP01000124.1 GCA_020012075.1 Candidatus Avibacteroides avistercoris | reverse complement strand
ATGCAAGACGATGGACAAGTATGGTTAGCAGTAGAGACTTTTATAGACTCTACTCCTGACATTGAAGACTTTTTTGACCGTATTCTAATGATTTTGCTTCAAGGTAGAATGAAATTCCAAATGATGATGTCATGAATAGTTTCCTTAACGACTTGCTCTCAGGCTCGAATCATCCTGCTGATGGCTTTGTTGAGTTCTTGTCAAGTGACCATGTGCGCTATCAGAACAAAGTGAATGTCTCGGGACACAACCATAATTGTCATAGGAAAGTCCGGATTGAGAAATCAATAACAGGCGGTGAAGGATATACAGTCACTATATTCAATGAGGATGGCATACATCCCATGTGGGGCAATAATGTGCAGATGTCTCCTAAGAGGATGCACGTAGTGAGAATGGTCGAGGAATGTGTTGAATTGCGAGGTTTCGGGACTGACGCAATGGGTTTCCCATTCAATAATTATGGGATGACCGTATATCATAATGGAAGTAGGATAATAAGGTGTGTGCTTCACATGTTTGAACGAGGTGTAGACCTTGAATATTTGCAATAGAGCGAATGCCTTTCACAATACCTGAATTTTAATGTTCAATTGCATTCCAATATTGGATAATAAGAGATAAAACAAAGTTTGGTGGGATGCCCGGCGGACGCCACGGCATCCCACCTTTTTGCCTCCGGCACCGTATGCTGTCACCTTTGGCATACGGTGCCGGCGGCCGTAGCGTCGTATGCTGTTCCGCTTGGCCCGGTGTGCTGCCGCCGCCGTCACACCGTCTTGCCGTCGATGTAGTCCTGCAACTGGCGGCGGTAGCTGTCGCCTATCGGGACAGAGCCTCTGTCGCAGGTGATGCGCCCGTGCTCGATGGTGCGTGCGTGGGCCATATTGACGATGAACGAGCGGTGTACCCTGACGAATTGCGATGCGGGGAGCATCTCTTCGAGTGCCTTGAGGCTCATGAGTGAGGTGAGCGGCCGAGGCGTGTCGGTGAGATAGATTTTGACGTAGTCCTTGAGTCCCTCGATGTAGAGTATGGAGCTGAATGTCACTTGCACCAGCTTGTAGTCGGATTTGACGAATATGCTGGCCGTCTGGTCATGACGGTCGCGGCCCTCGGCCTCGCACATCTCGCGCGCCTTGTCTGCCGCCGTGAGGAAGTCGGAGTAGGATATGGGCTTGAGCAGATAGTCGATGGCATTGACTTTGTAGCCGTCGATGGCATATTGGTCGAATGCCGTGGTGAAGACCACCTTGGTCCGCCGGTCGATGTGACGTGCCAGTTCGAGCCCGTCGAGGTCGGGCATCTGGATGTCGATGAATGCTATGTCGGGCGGCATCTGTCTGTCGAGGCCGTCGAGAGCATTGACGGCATTGGAATATTTCCCTGCCAGTGCGAGAAACGGGGTGCGTGTGACATAGTTCTCCAGCAGCCCGAGTGCCAGAGGCTCGTCATCGACGATGATGCAGTTGAGTCGTGTCATGGCGTGTGTCGATTGTGAGGGTTGAGACGTATAGCTTTTCGTCAGCCGTGCATGTCCACCGGTAGCGCATCGGGTAGATGAGGTCGAGGCGGCGCCGCACTTGCCCGAGCCCGATGCCGCTCCCGCTCTTGTCATTGCTCTGTTTCGGGTGGTTGCTGTTGCCGGTGTGGCATGTGACGAGTCCGTCCTTTTCGCTGAGGCGTATGGTGATGTGGCTCGGCTGTGTGGGCGAAATGCCGTGCTTGAACGAATTCTCGATGAGCGAGATGAAGATGAGCGGGGCAATCATCGTCTTGCTCGACGGGTCGATGCCGATGTCGATGTCCATGGTGACGTTGGCCGGCATGCGGATGCGCATCAGCTCGATATAATTCCTTATGAACTCCGCCTCCTTGGGCAGTGCCACGAGCCTTTGCTGGTTGTCATAGAGGACGTAGCGCAGCAGCCGGCTGAGCTCCTGCACGGCTTCCTGCGCCCGCGGGGTGTCAAACATGATGAGGGCATAGATGTTGTTGAGCGTGTTGAGCAGGAAGTGCGGGTTGATCTGGTTGCGCAGGTTCTTCAGTTCGGCCTCCGTCCGGCTGCGCTCGGCTTCCTTGCGGGCGTTCTCGGCCTGTACCCACTTCTTGCTCATGCGGATGGCTATGCTCATCCCTATGATTAGTGCCATCGTGAAGGTGTCACGTGCGAGGAATATCCACTTAGGCGGCCCGGGCTTGTCGTGCCGGTGCAATCCGCGCTCGACCATTGTGGCCATGATGGCATCGTGCCACATCTGCATGGCGGCAATGATAAGGCCGACGAGCAGTACATTGACGATGACATAAGCCCATGTCTTGCCCTTGAAAATCATCTTGGGCACGAGCAGCAGATAATTGACGTAGAATACGGAGAGAAAGGCCACCTGCATCCCGAGCATGTGACGCAGTCGGAGGACCCACTCCTCGTCATAACTCTCGCGTCCCGCCACGAGGAATGGGAATGCTATGACCGCAATGCACACGATGACATGCAGCGAGACCTCGGTCAGCAGGGTCTTGCGCCTCAGTGCGGGTGCCGGTGTCGTCGTGACGTCACTCATAGCGGATAGCGTCTATCGGGTCGAGTGCCGCCGCCTTTTTTGCCGGATACCACCCGAAGAACACCCCGGTGAATGTACATACCCCGAATGACAGGATGATGCTCCACGGCTGGATATAGATGGGCCACTGGGCGATAAACTTCACTGCGATGCTCGCCCCGCACCCGAGCATGACCCCAATGAGGCCTCCCGTGATGCTGATGAGGATTGACTCGATGAGGAATTGTGCGAGGATGTCCACGCCCCTTGCCCCCACGCTCATGCGCAGTCCTATCTCCCGCGTGCGCTCGGTCACACTGACATACATGATGTTCATTATGCCGATGCCGCCCACGATGAGCGATATGCCGGCTATGCAGGCGAGGAGGATGGTGAGCATGTCGGTAGTGGTGTTGAGCATGTTGCTCAGCTCCTGCTGGCTGCGGATGGTGAAGTCGTCTTCGTCGGTGGGGAGCAGCTTGTGCGTCCGCCTCAGGATTGTCGTGATTTCGTCGATGGCATTCTCTGTCATGTCTTCGGTCAGCGCCGAGGCGAATATGCCCTCGAGGTATTGCACGGCGAGCAGGCGCTTCATGACCGTGGAGTAGGGGGCGAGGACAATGTCGTCCTGATCCATTCCCATTGAGTTGTATCCCTTCGACTTCAGCACCCCGATGACGCGGAACGGCACCTTGTTGAAGCGTATGATTTTCCCTATCGGGTCGCAGCCGTCGGGGAATAGGTTGTCGGCTATGGTCTTGCCGATGACACACACCTTGGACGATGTCCTGATGTCGGTCTCGGTGAACATTTCGCCCGACTCGACGGTCAGCTGCCTTATCTCGAGATAGTCGAGGCCCACGCCGGTGAACGACGACGGATAGTTGTTGTTGCCGGCGATGAGCTGCCCTGACGATGTGACGTTGGGGCTTATGCCTGCCACGAAGGTACACTCGTCGCGCAGCGTCTCATAGTCTGACAATTTCAGTGTCTGCATTTCCGACGGGTCGCGGCGCACGCCGCCACGGCGGTCTCCGCCCGGGTGGATCATGATCATGTTGGATCCCATCTCGGATATTTGCTTCTGTATGCTGACTTTCGACCCTTGGCCGATGGCAATCATCGTGATGACCGAGGCCACACCGATTATGATGCCCAGCATGGTGAGGAATGCCCTCATCTTGTTGTTGATAAGGGCCCGGAATGCTATCTTAAACAGGTTGGTGAAGTTCATCTCTCATCGATTGTTTTAGTCGTCAATGGATTT
>DWUP01000123.1 GCA_020012075.1 Candidatus Avibacteroides avistercoris | reverse complement strand
GTGCCATCACTGCCGGCACAGCAGATGTCAGCACCGCGAGCGGAGTCAATCGACCACGACTTTCATCACCTTGCGGCCGCCGTCAGACGCCACACTGACGATATATATGCCATCTGCGAGCGACGAGAGGTCGAGGTCTGACACCATGCTGCCCGCCGTCATCGCTACCATACCGCCGGTGGTGTAGACAGTGATGCCATCGTGCGGCCCGCTGAGCGTCAGATGTCCGGCCGCGTAGCTGAGCGTCAATCCGTCAGAATATTGGTCCTCGATGCCCGAGCCACTGCCAGACGAAATCACATATTTGTCGGCATTGACCACCGAGCCGTCAGTGCCGTCGATGAGCAGTGCGACGAGTTCGAGGCCGACCCCTTCGGCTATGTTGCGGCACTGGCTGAGGTCTATCGAGAATTCATGCGCGTAGGTCTCGCCCACGACGGGAGACGCAGGGATGACCCCGGCCGCACCGTCAAACGACGGCTCGATGCAGCACGCCACGTCGTCATAGGGATAACCGACGATAGCCTGTTGCCCCCACTCACCACCGGGACCGAACTTGCCGAATATCGGGTAATCATTGCCGTTGTAGAGGTAATTGACTTGGAAGCCCGAAGCTACGAACCCGTTGGACATCACGACGTAAGCCAGACGGTAGTCTTCGGACACGGCATCGAGGGCGAAGCGTGTCTGCGAGGTGAATGTCAGCACACTGTCCGCACCCATGGTCACGCCGGTGAGACGCACCTCGGCCTCGGGGACAAGTGCGAGCTGGGCAAGGAATGCATCGGCGAATGTGCCGGCTCCCGTCAGCGCGTAGGCCGCCGTCATCGGCTGGCAGAGTACCGTGCGGTTGGCTATGCCCATCGGGAAAGTGGTGAAACCAAGGCCTCTGTCATACTCCGTGACCGTCATCACATCGTCATTGTGCACGGCGATGCCGATGAACTGGTCGGGATATTGCTCCTTGAGGTACTCGAATGAGAGTATCCCCATCGGGCACCACCCGCACCATTGTCCGGTGCCCTCCTCGATGACGACCTTGTGTTGCGGCTCGAAGGCATAGTGGGCAATCGAGTCTGTAATGACCTCGTTCACCCCTGCACATTCCACCCAGAGCTGGTAGGACGTATATCCGCCTGCCTCGCCGAGTGCCATGGGCTGCGTGATGGTGAATGTATAGCTCTCGCCGGGCTGGAGATCGAGGCCGGTGAACGCCTCGCCATACTGGTTGTCATCATCTACCATGAAATAGGCATTGAAGCTGTCCACCACATCATCGATGGCCGTGACGGTGGCGGTGACTGTCACCTCGTCGTCGGTCGTGGCTGCCGGCAGCAGCGACGTGAGCGTCACCACACGGCGGCGCAACACAGAGATGTCGTCGAGCAGCAGCACGTTTTTGTCATAGCTGTCATTGACGAATGCTATCCAGATGTCTTGACCGGCATAATCATCGAGCGACACGGTGTGCTCGACCCATTCGCCATCGGCATTGGTCGTCAGACCGCTTTCCTCTTCCTCAATGGTGAAAACCGGTGCATCAGTGAAATTCTCCGGCTGGTTGCCCGTAGTCGAAACATAGACGCTGAAGCCGTCACGCAACTGGGTGTCAAGCGACTGCGAACACCATGTGAGGACATAGCCCGACTCGGGGACGGCTATCGCATCGCGCGTCACCAGCCAGTCGTCGGCTTGACCGGCGGGATTGTAGGAAGATGTCGAGCCGGCATAGTAGTTTGTACTCGTATATGAGTCACGGAATGTGAATATCCAAGGTGTACCTGTCTGGAAGCCAAGTGTCAGCATCGCACTCGAAGGCGTGAGACCGTCGCGGTCATAAGTCACAAACAAATCGGCATCGGCAGTCTCCTGAAAATCGCAGGCAAAGAGCACATCAGCCCCGACCTCGGGAGGCACGACAGGCAATGATGCCTGAGCATCGTCGTAGCTGACGGCAGTATCGACAGCGTCACTACCGATCGAAAGCATCGGGACACACAGTGCAGCGAGTGTCACTAATGGGAAATTGTTTTTGAGTTTCATGACAGATTCTTTTATGATTTACATTAATAATATCGTCCGAGATTGCAACAGGCTGTCAGCGGCGACGCACAAACTTGCCTGATGCTATCCTGTCGCCATAATGAGCGACATAAATGTACACACCGTCATCGAGACCCTCGACCGACAGACGGTGATGCCCGGCCGAAGATGAGAGCAAGCGCACGCCTGACAACGAGCACACATCGACACCGATGCAATCCCCGGGCAACATGAGGCTGTGACCGTCATAGATTATCCCGGTGTCTGCGGCCACTCCATCGGCTATCGACGACTGGGGCATAAAACGGCGGAGAGCGACCGAGGAGGTGTTGTACACCTCATTGTCATTGTAATCCTCGCTGTCGCTGTGCGCCACGAATGCCACGACGTGCATCCGCGCCATATCCCACTCGTCAGGGATAGAGAACTGATAGGTCTCGGTGAAGCCGCCGGCAAGATCCACAGCGTCTCCCCATGTGTCTGACAGGCAACTGCGCAACGAGTGACGATGATAGTATGAGCCGCCCGAACCGGCTTGGGTCTCGGTGAATATGCTGTCCTCAGTGAGGAAGACATAGAGGACTGATTCATCATCGGGCAGCGGCAAGAGCGACCTGCCTGTGACATCAATCGTCAGGTCACGATAGTCGGCAGACAAATCATTGGAGACCTGCACGTCAATCTCCGCATAGGCAGGCGTCGCCAGAGCATCGTCGAGCGCACCGGCCATCGAGTTGCCTACACCCATCACGGGACCATTATTGTCTTCGTATGTACGCAACTCCGGATAGCGCGCCAGTCGGTTTGTACGGTCAATCAATATCGATGGAGCTGACGTGTGCCCACCGTAGAACCACTCATATTCTACGCTCGCATCGACCGTCAGGCCGTCGGTATAGTAGCCGGAATGGTGACCCACCTCGATGATGCGGCCGTTGCCATCCACTATATTGTCTATACCATTGTGGGCCGCAGGACAATTGCTGCACAATTCGGTAGAATAGATTTCAAGCAAGACATTCCTCGGCGTATAGCTGTCCAGACAGACATAGTGATAGGATGATGAAGTGTTGTCTGTCATGTCAAGGTCGGCAGCTCCATTGACAGCAGACACAGTCAGGGTCACGTCATATTCGCCTGCCTCGTGGAATACAAGGCCGTCAAGCACGACACGCTGTGACTCAAGATAGGGGATGGAAAGCCCCTCGACCGTCTGGCTGATGCTGCCGCCGCCTAAGTCAAATGTAAAGTCCAGTGACTCGACAGTTGCCAGACCGTTATTGGTAATGGTAGCCTCGACAACATTGCCCTCACCTGTCACAGCATAAGTAAACGGCACGCGACACTCCAGAGCCACATCGTGCAAAGGCAGGTTGTCTCCTCGCACTACACCGTAAAAAGCATGGCTGTAGATATCCGTATATGGCTGCCACACACCATCGACAAGCGAAAACTCATCACCCTCGCTGCGCCGTGCCGCATAGCTGACTGACGCTCCGTCTATCTCAAAGCCTATATACAAAGCACTGCCGTCGAGCTGATATGGGGTGTCGAGCACCACTTCATTCCACCCGAAACGTGCCGGCTCGCCTTGCTGGACATAATCGTATGGCTCATCAAGAGACCCGGAAACGAATATTTCGAGCGAATTGACATAGCTTGCCGGGGCATTGATATAAATCCAGACACTCTCCAGATAGTTGCCCTCGCACACAGCCATACGCGACTCGGGGAAATAGAGCGCACCACCCGTCACGTTGCTGCCCGACATGCTGACCCCTCGCCCCTCACAATTGCCGAGCATCAACGAGTCATTCTCCATAACTCCCGCCGACACTGACACCGGAGCCAAGATGGCGAGCAACGAAAGGCCGACGGTCAAAATCACTTTGTACATAATGCTATCTTTTTGTAATTCTTGTTACCTAACAGACTGTCCCGCCATCGGTCATGGCAGGACAACCCAATTATTCCAAATATCAAACACTACCGGCACAACATCAGCATATATGCCGGACAAACGGTCAATCAACGACGACCTTCATCACCTTGTGGCCGCCGTCAAACAGCACCTTGACAAGATAAATGCCATCACCGAGCGACGAAAGATCAAGGTCTGACACTTCGCTGCCAACAGACTTCACCATCAAGCCACCAGTGGTATAGACAATGATGCCGCCATGATTGCCTTCGACCGTAAAATGCCCTGCCGCATAACTGAGAGCCAGTCCGTCAGAATATTCATCCTCGATGCCCGAAGCACCGTCAAAAGAGACAACCATCGGGAATTGCACTGCACCCATCTGGTTACTCATCACAAACGAAGTGGCGAATGTCCGGGCATCGGCAGATATGCCCATGATGGCTGCCGGAATGTGTGGCGCATCTGTTATGCCGAAATAATCAATAAACGATGCTGTCTGCCCGTCAGCGACGACAGACGAATTGCCACCAGATGCACCGCCGATATATACACGGCCATTAGCATCGACAGCAGTAGCAATGCCATCCAGATATTCTACTTCGTCAGATTCGACACTTGTCGAGGTGATTGTCTCGGGCACATCCCAGACGAAACCGTTCACTTGTCCCTCGATGGGAGAGAAATAACCGCCGACACGCGAGCCGTCAGGACTGACCGCATAGACACGGCCTTCGAAGAAACCCTCCCATTTGTCTGGGTCGGAAGAAGCCGGCGTCGTACCTATCAAGCGGATGAGCTGCCCGTCCTTGAAGACGGCAGGGCTGCGTGAGCCGTCACCAAAGTCGGCATAGCCGCACATCACAGTGCCATCTGCATTCATGCTCTGTATCCATGCGCCGTAGCCTTCATATTCGACGTCATCCACACGCTGTATCTCACCGTCTACCCAGATGACAGGCACACACGGGCCGGCTGTGGTGACAGTATTGCCCAGCACATCATTGGTCACAACAGACGCCGGCACATGTCCGCAGATGATACTTCCGTCAGCGGATATAGCGGTGGCATAACCATTGAGGTCGCCCGGAAACAAATCAATCAATGTAGGCAGCGGTGTCCACTCACCATCCTTGTACACACCGGGTCTTATTGGATTGGACGAAAGTCCGACAGTCCCGTCTTCATACACTCCTACAGCAGTGCCGTCATCAGCTATGCCATAGAGTCTGGCAGCCAACCCTTGCACTTGTACGCCTTGGGCATTTATTCCGAAAATATCGGTAAATCCGGTCTCACGTGTCCACACAAACGAATTATTGGCTACGACACCTTCGTCATTGCCTACAGCCCAGCGGCCATTGCCCGAAACACCAAAAACCACTCCGGGGATTTCATCATCATAGTAGAATGATGCTACTTCATTCTCTTGTGCTGTGGCATTTGCACTTGCCAGCAGTGTGCAAACCATTGCCATTAATGGTAAGTACTTCATAAGTTCAACTAATTTGGTGGTTAATTAAAATTTCGGCGCAAAAATACTCCATATTGCTTTACACAAGCAAATACATAATCCAAATAAATGTCATATTATCACAAATACTTGCATAAATATGACCATTTGACACACAGAGACATTTCGTTTGTTGTGGCAGAGCCTATCAAAAAACCAAAGGGAGCATCCGTTCTGAGCCACTCCCCTTGGTATATTATTGATATGTCCTGACCGGCAGTATCATGCAGTCATTGCAGTGACACCGTCATTTGACAACGACTTTCAGTACCTTGAAACCGCCGTCAAACATCGCTTTGACCAAATATATGCCCTTGGGCAGCGAATTAAGACTCAGAGTCTCTGTCGATGCGTCACCCTGCATGGCGAGCGTGCCATTGACTGACCATACCGTCACATTGCCATGATTTCCGCCGATAGTGACGACATTGTCAGCATAGCTTAGCGTGACATTTGCAGCGGTATCGGACAACCCTGACGTATTTTCCTTGAATGTTATTATCATCGGGCACTGAATCGGCCCCATCTGTGTGCTGTAGATGAATGAAGTGCCGTATGTGTCCATGTCGTCAGAGATGCCCATTATGGCTGACGGTGTATGCGGTGCCCCTGAGTAGCCGAGATAAGTGGAGAGCGATTGAGATGCCCCGTCCACGAATACTGACGAAGAGCCTCCCATCGCACCGCCAACGAAGATTGCCCCATCGCCGTCAATGGCTGTAGGGATGCCGCTCACGTGCTCCACCTCATCATCTTCGACCGCGTCGGATGTAATGGTCGCAGGGATATCCCAGACTATCCCGTCCACAGCACCGGCAGTTTGGGCAAAATAGCCGCCTGCTATTGTGCCTTCTGAGTTGAGGCAATACATCCTCCCTTCATAGAATTCTTGCCATTTGTCAGGGTCTTCCATGGCCGACGTCGTGCCAATCAACCTGATGCAATGCCCGTCCTTGAATACAGCCGGGCTGCGCGAGCCGTCTTCAAAGTCTGCATATCCACAGAGCACCGAGCCGTCGTCGCTCATATCCTCGACCCATGCGCCATAGCCTGCATAGGTTATTGTATCGACGCGGTGTATCTCGCCGTCAATCCACAGGACCGGCACTTTAGGTCCGGCAGTGGTAAGCGTATCACCGAGAAACTCACTGGAAGCCACACTCCCGGCCACATGTCCGCAGATGATGCGCCCGTCGGGTGAAATACCGGTGGCATAACCGTTTACATCGCCCGGGAATGGCTCGATGAGCAGCGGCAATGCCGTCCACTGGCCATCCTTGTAGACGCCGGGCACGATGGGAGGCGTGCGGCCTTCTTCTACAGCCGGGCCGTTTTGGAATGCTCCGACCGCTGTGCCGTCGTCAGCGATGCCATAAAGGTAGGCGCTTGCGCCATTGACCATGTTGCCCGACTCGTCGAGGCCGAACACATCGGTAAATTTCTCCTGCCCCACATGCCAGATGAAAGCGTTGTAGGCCATGACACCCTCGTCACAACCTGCTGCCCACTCGCCGTTGCCTGAGACGCCTTGTACAATCCCGGGGATTTCTTCATCGCAGATGAATGTCACTGTGCGCTCCTCCTGGGCTGAAAGTTGTAAACCAACCAGCAAGGAACACGAAACCATGAACAAATGTCCTTTCTTCATTTTACCTTAATAGTTTAAGCGTTTGCAAACTTCATTTATTGATAACAGGTGCAATTACGGATTAATTTATTAAAAAAGCAATAATGTTGTGGCAAAAATATTATTACCACAACATTATTGCATATATTACCCAAAAATATACGTATAATACCGCTTTTACGCCATTATTTTGCCGGCGACAGAAGGTCTGCCATTGTCATCATTTTGTTCTCTGTCTCCTGCCATTCGCTCGTCACTCGCGACCCCGGGACAATGCCTCCGCCGGCATACAGGCACATCTCGCCTTTCATTGCACTGAGGCATCTCAGATTGACAAACAGGTCTGCCGCCCCGTCAGTGCCTACCGGGCCTACAAAGCCTGCATAGTAATGCCTCGGCAGCGGCTCGGTCTCGAGGATGAACTGCTGTGCTTCGGCTTTTGGCAAACCGCATACTGCGGGTGTCGGGTGGAGCTTTTCGACGAGTCTGCCGAGGCTGAAGTCATCAGGGTCGGCAAATGAGAACCACGAGCACAAATGCTCCACACGTCCGGCTACGAGGGTGCGTGCCGGCTCTTCGACGAAATCTATCCCGGCATCGCGCAACACGGCGGCTACATAGGCGGCCACGAAGCCCTGCTCGCGCACGTTTTTGTCATCCCACACCGGGTTTTTGCCGTCATGTCTGTGACGTCGCGTGCCTGCCAAGGCTACTGTGCCGCGACGATATTTGTCCCCGCTGAGGAGGACTTCAGGCGTGGCTCCCATCCACATCCCGCTGTGCGGGGTGCTAAACAGATAGGTGAAAGCATCGGGGTAGCGTACCACCGCGCGTACCATCATGACCGGCAGGCCACGCTGCACATCCGCGACGCACGTCTTGCGGCGGGCCAACACCAGTTTGTCAAAGCGGCCTCCGTCCAAGGCCTCATAGAAATTGTTGAACGTGTCCACATAATCGGCACGCGTCTCGCCCTTGCGGCCTTTGATGGGCATTACCCCTATTTTCACCACTGACAGTCCTGTCTCGTCGCCACGGTTGTATATGCGGTATTCCTCTACCGTATCTGTGGCAAACACCAGCACCGGGTCACCGCCGCCCCTGACATCAAACGGGGCAGCGACAAATGCCGGCTCGCTGCCAAGCATGGCGAGCGACCGTTCTGCACGTGCCCCGCCGCGCGGGATGAGCAGTTTCACCGTGTCGCTATCCGGCAAATGGTAGGCGGCAAACGGCCTTCCCTCGGCCGCAAGTTGCATCAACCGATGCTGCAGGCTGTCAAGTGATTCGTTCATTGCCTTTTGATTATGCTATTCACCACACGCACGCTCGAGACAAGTTTGCCGGTCGAGGTGAATACATCGACATTCCAGACGTGCGATGAGCGGCCTTTGTGGATGATGGTCCCTACGGCACGCACTGTGTCGCCCTCGTGCGCCGATGCCACATGACTGCCTGAGACCTGCATGCCTACTGCCATCTCGTCGGGAGCGCAGATGACGATAGACCCGATCCCTGCCACGGTTTCGGCAAGGGCGAGTGTAGCTCCGCCATGCAGTATGCCAAACGGTTGCCGCGTGCGGTGGTCCACCGGCATTGTCGCCTCGATGCGTTCGGCTGATATGTATGTATATTGTATTCCAAGGTTGCCCATCAGTGCCGTCTCCGAACGGCGGTTGAGGTCATCGAGTGAGATTTGCTCTAATATAATGTCTGACAGGAATATTTTCTCCAGAGCCACAGCCACGCCATCCTCATCGTTTGACAGTGTGACAGTGTCGGCACAGCGCTTGACGGAGTCGCGTGCATTGCCCATTGCTATGCCGAGAGCCGCCTGCTGTATCATGCCCACATCGCTGACGCCGTCGCCTATGGCCACCACTTCTTCATTTTTGACTCCCAGCAGGTCGAGCAGCACGCCGAGGGTGTTGGCCTTGCTGACCCCGGTCGGCACGACTTCGAGATAGAAGTCCTCTGAGCGCATCACATCCAGCGTGCCGCTCAGCCGGCGCTCCCATCGCTGTTCCAGTGTGTCTATGGCGTCGGGGTCGTCGCTCACGAGGACCAGTTTGTTGGGGTTGAAGTCTATCATGATTGACAGTTCGTCGCTCTGCACCAGCCTCAGCCCGTTGATGAGGGCTTCATTGACCACATGCGGATTGAGTGAGTTGTCCGTCACCAGTGTGTCATGCGAATATGTCATCATGTCGAAGCCATATTGCTTCGCCTTACGCTCGACGTATGGCACGAGGTCTGGTGCGATGTGTTTGTCAAACAGCAGTTTTCCACTGTGCATATCAATAATCTGGCTGCCGTTGTAGGGGATGATGTAGCCACCATAGGACTCAAGGTCTATCAGTTTGGCTATCGGCAGTATGCCGTAAGCAGGCCGCCCCGACGACAACACTACCTGCACGCCCATTTGCTGCACTTTGCGCAATGTCATCACCGTGCGTTTGCTGACTTTATGCTCAGAGTTGAGCAAAGTTCCATCGACATCGAGGACAAGGAGTTTGTATTTCATGGCAGACGTGTTTTTGAAGTTAGTGTGGTTACAAAGTTAATATTTGAAATCACCAAATCAAATATTGATAGCAAAATGTTTAACATTTTAGACATTTCTTGAAATATTTTTTCTCATTTCGTCTTATGGCTTTCACCGGCCACACGCGGCACGCCGCGGCGCCGTGCGATGACGGCTGAGATGCGGGGAGCGGCGGCCGGATGGCGACTGACAGACATGCCATGTGCCCGGCGCCTGCGGTCAATGGCATACGACCCTAATGGCAATGGCATACTACCCTAATGGCAATAGCATACTACCCTGACGGCAATAGCATACTACCCTGACGGCAATAGCATACTACCCTGACG
>DWUP01000122.1 GCA_020012075.1 Candidatus Avibacteroides avistercoris | reverse complement strand
TGCCATGACAGGACAGGATGCAGTCAATACGGCCAAGGAATTCAACGACCGCCTCGACTTCGACGGCGTAGTGCTGACCAAACTCGACGGCGACACACGGGGCGGAGCAGCACTGTCCATCAAGACCGTCGTCAATAAACCCATCAAATTTGTCGGCACGGGCGAGAAGCTGGACGCAATAGATGTCTTCTATCCAGACCGCATGGCAAACCGCATCCTCGGTATGGGCGACATCGTCTCACTGGTGAAAAAGGTCGAAGACGCGTATGACGAGAAAGAAGCCAAAAAACTCCAGCAGAAGATTCAAAAAAACCAATTCGACTTTAATGACTTCCTCGCCCAGATAAACCAGATAAAGAAAATGGGCAACCTCAAGGACCTCGCATCGATGATACCGGGAGTCGGCAAAGCAATAAAAGACATCGACATCGACGACAACGCATTCAAAAGCATCGAAGCCATAATACAGTCGATGACACCACACGAGCGCACCAACCCCGAGATACTCAACGGCAGCCGAAAACAACGGATAGCCAGAGGCAGCGGAACCAACATACAGGAAGTGAACAAACTGCTCAAACAGTTTGAAGGCATCAGGAAAATGATGAAAATGATGACCGGCAACCGCATGGGACGCATGATGCTCAGAAAATAAGCCACTGACAATAAAACAAACGACAAAATGACAATCATAGACGGCAAGGCAGTAGCCGAGCAAATCAAGAAAGAAATAGCCGAAGAGGTCAGCCGCATCGTCGCAGACGGCGGCAAGAGACCTCACCTCGCAGCCATACTCGTCGGACACGACGGAGGAAGCGAGACATACGTGGCCTCAAAGGTAAAAGCATGCGAAGCGTGCGGCTTCAAATCGACACTGATACGCTTTGAGGACACGGTCAGCGAACAGGAACTGCTCGACAAGGTGCTGGAACTCAACGATGACGATGATGTCGATGGATTCATCGTACAGCTGCCGCTGCCGAAACATATCTCAGAAGACAAAGTAATCGAAGCAATCGACTACAGGAAAGATGTGGACGGCTTCCACCCAATCAACGTCGGCAGGATGTCAATCGGCCTGCCGTGCTATGTCTCGGCCACCCCGGCCGGCATCGTCGAGCTCATCTCGCGCTACCACATCGAGACAGCAGGCAAACGGTGCGTCATCCTCGGCCGCAGCAACATAGTGGGCAAACCCATGGCTGCGCTGATGATGCGCAAAGCCTACCCCGGCGACTGCACCGTCACCGTCTGCCACAGCCGCAGCAAAAACATTGCCGACGAATGCCGGCAGGCAGACATCATCATAGCCGCGCTCGGACAACCCGAATTCGTCAAAGCCGACATGGTCAAAGACGGAGCGGTAATCATCGACGTCGGCACGACACGCGTGCCATCAGCACTCACCAAATCGGGCTACAAACTGAAAGGCGACGTCAAATATGACGAGGTAGCACCACGATGCTCCTACATAACCCCCGTGCCGGGAGGCGTAGGCCCCATGACCATCGTGTCACTGATGCGCAACACTCTGCTCGCAGGCAAAAAAGCAATCTACAAAGACTGACCGGCACACGATGCCAACACATGTCGGGGAGCGGCACGACGATGCCACTCCCCGACATGATTTCAACAGGGCATTGACGACAGGCACAAGCAAAAGATGCACCGGGCATGAAGCATGATTGACAGAAAAACTATATTTTTACACCAAAACAGAAAGACTGAAACCGACAAAAGGTAATGAAGCTCAAACAATTCTTTTCGTTCAAGACCAACCGCTTCTTCTGGCTTAACATAGCCGGGATGATAATATTCGTCATTGCCGCCATCATCGTGACATTCAGGTGGCTGGACAGCTACACGATGCACGGACACAGCGTGGCAGTGCCCGACCTCCACGGGATGTCCATCGACGAAGCCTCAACCTTGCTCAGAGAAAGAAAGCTCAAATTCGCCGTTACCGACTCGAGCTACATCAAAGGGATGCCGGCACGCCGAGTGCTGCAAGTCATCCCGGCATCGGGCAGCAAAGTCAAGGAAGGACGCACAGTCTATCTCACTGTCAGCAGTGCAAGGGTGCCACTCATCAAAGTGCCGGACATCGTCGACAACTCATCACTGCGTGAAGCCGAAGCACGCCTCAAGGCAGCGGGATTTAACATAGGTGAGACAGAGTTTGTCGCCAATGAAGCAAAGGACTGGGTCGTGGGCATCAAATTCAACGGCACCGAGCTATCGCGCGGCACATCTGTCCCCGAAGGGGCTACCCTCGTGATTGTGGCCGGCATGGGAGGCGGGACATCAATATTTGACAACGACGCCATCGAAGCCGACATAGAAAGCGTGGCACCGGCATTCGACGACGATTCGTGGTTCAGATAAGCTGCCAGATGAACAACAATTCACCATTCGACACCGAAGACCTCGACGATCTCGACTTCCGGCCGGACGAGAACGACGGGAAAGACGGACTGTACGAACACTACCGCATAGTGGTGGACACCGGACAGAAGCCCGTCAGAGTTGACAAGTTCCTGACCGAACGGCTCACCAACACATCACGCAACCGCATACAACAGGCAGCCGACGCCGGATTTATCTTTGCCGACGGACGTCCCATCAAAAGCAGCTACAAAGTCAAGGGAGGAGAGACTATAACACTAATGCTCGACCGACCCAAATATGACAACGACATCACCCCCGAGGACATACCTATCGACATCGTATATGAAGACGACCAAGTGATAGTAATCAACAAACCGGCAGGCATGGTCGTACATCCCGGCTGCGGCAATTATCATGGCACATTGGTGAATGCCATAGCCTGGCATCTGAAAGACGATCCCAAATATGACCCAAACGACCCACACGTCGGGCTCGTGCACCGCATCGACAAAGACACCTCAGGCCTGCTTGTGGTAGCCAAGACACCTGAAGCAAAGACAAACATCGGACTGCAATTCTACAACAAGACGACACGGCGCATGTACCGCGCCCTCGTGTGGGGCACACCAGAGTCCGACAAAGGTACCATCACAGGCAACATCACACGCAACCCGCATGACCGCCTGCAAATGGCTGTCTCGACCGACCCGGCAATAGGCAAACACGCCGTGACCCACTATCGCATCATCGAGAAATTCGGTTACGTGACACTCGTCGAATGCGTCCTCGAGACCGGAAGGACACACCAGATCCGTGTCCACATGCGCCACATAGGGCATCCACTGTTCAATGACGCACGCTACGGGGGCGACCAAATACTGCGCGGGACTACGTTCAACAAATACAAACAATTCGTCAATAACTGCTTCGCCATCTGCCCGAGGCAGGCACTTCATGCCATGACACTGGGATTCACACACCCCACGACAGGCAAAGAGATGGATTTCACCAGCCCTTTGCCCGACGACATGGAGCAACTGCTCGGCAAGTGGAGAAACTATATATCAAATCGTGAAACGACATGAAACGGAACATAGCAATCGTTGCCGGCGGTGACACATCCGAAGCCGGCGTATCAATGGAGAGCGCAAAAGGCATCTACTCATTCATAGACCGGGATGTCTATGACACCTATATCGTCAAAATCCATCACGGCGAATGGAAGGTCATCATCGACGGGCAGGAAGCAGCCGACATCGACAAGAATGACTTCAGTTTCACACTCGGCGGGCAAAAAGTAAAATTAGACTTTGCATACATCACCGTCCACGGGACTCCGGGCGAAGACGGGCATCTGCAAGGCTACTTCGAAATGATGGGCATCCCCTATTCAAACTGCGGCGTACTCGCCAGCGCCATGACCTACAACAAATTTGTCTGCAACCACTACCTCGCCACTTACGGCATCAAGATAGCCGACTCGCTCTGCATCAGGCGCGGACAGACACCCCCGGCAAGCGAAATCATCAGCCGCATCGGTCTGCCATGCTTCGTCAAGCCCAACCTCGGAGGGTCAAGTTTCGGAGTGAGCAAGGTCAAAGAGGCAGGACAACTCGATGAGGCAATCCGTAAAGCCTTTGGCGAAGCCGACGAAGTAATGGTGGAAGCACTCATGAGCGGCACCGAAGTGACATGCGGCTGCTATGGCTCAGGAGGAAAAATAACAGTGCTGCCGGTCACAGAGGTGGTCACAAAGAACGAATTCTTCGATTACAATGCCAAATACAACGGGCAAGTAGAGGAGATAACACCCGCCCGCATCAGCGACGACCTCACAAGACGCATCGGACAAGTAACGACGGCAGTCTATGAAATACTGGGATGCAAAGGCATCATACGCGTAGACTATATCATCACAGACGGTGACAAAATCAACCTGCTCGAAGTGAACACCACACCGGGAATGACCAAGACAAGCTTCATCCCACAACAGATACGCGCAGCAGGCCTCGACATCAAGGCAGTAATGACAGAAATAATCGAAGACAACATCCAACGCTAAACCAAAGACACACATGGCAACAAACGACAACTTCGACGACATCCGCGCATTCGACAACAGCGAAGTCAGGGCGACGGTCGAGGCTCTCGCCGCCGACGAGCATTTCCGCAAGTCGATGTCAGTCATCAGCGGAGGCATCCCATTCGAGACCATCGCCACGGTCATGAGGTCATGCGACACCGTCCGGCAATTCCAGGAGCGTGTGTGCTATCCCATCGTCACCACATTCATCAGACGCTGCTCGAGCGGTGTACAGCTCGACATCACGTCCATCCCCAACCGCGAAGCCCCGCACATCTACATCTCAAACCACAGGGACATTGTCCTCGACTCAGCACTGCTGTCCATCAAGCTGCTCGAACAAGGGCTCGACACCGTCGAGATAGCCATCGGCGACAACCTCCTCATATACCCTTGGATAAGAAACTTCGTGCGACTCAACAAAGCATTCATCGTCAAACGCGGACTCACCATGCGTCACCAGCTGGAGGCCTCGATGGAACTGTCACAATACATCCACCACACCATCGCCGGCAAGCACCAGTCAGTCTGGATCGCCCAGCGCGAGGGACGTGCCAAAGACTCCAGCGACGAGACACAAGAGAGCGTCGTCAAGATGCTGGCCATGGGCGGAGGACGCGACATCAGGCAATCACTTGCCGGACTCGACATCGTCCCGCTGACAATCTCCTACGAATTCGACCCGTGCGACTATCTCAAAGCACGCGAAATGCAAATGAAACGTGACGACCCGGGCTACAAAAAAGAAGCCAAGGACGACATACAGAACATGTCCATCGGCATCAGCGGACAAAAAGGGCGCATCAACTACAAGACAGGACGCCCGCTCAACACCTACATGCAGACCCTCGACGGCACTGCCGGCAAGCCCGAGATGTTCCACGAACTGACCGAATGGCTCACGAGGGAGATACACCGCAACTACACCCTCTATCCATGCAACTACGTGGCCTGCGACATGCTCGACGGCACAGACACGCACAGCGCGCACTACACCGCCGACGACCGCCGGCAGTTCGCAGCCTACCTCGACGGGCAACTGGCCAAGATAGACCTGCCCGCGCCCGACATGCCATTCCTCAAGCATTGCATAGTCAATATGTATGCCAACCCGGTAATAAACAAAACCAAAGCACAATGCGCACAGCACTGACAATCATCATGGCCGCAATGCTCATGGCATCATGCGGCAAGGACGACGAGGCACAGGTATATCCGCCCGTCAGCATGGAATTTGCCACGATCGGCACCGGCACGGGCGGCGGAGTCGAGCTGCTCTACACGGATGACGGGGGCACATATCTGGTGCACGAGGACAAGACAGGCAGCCGCCTCAACCCGTCAAGCAACTATCGCGTCGTGACCACCTATCAGCCGCTCACCATGCCTGCGGCCGGCACCTACGGGACAGCCGACATCTATACTCTGACCGGCGTATTCTGCGAGCGGTCGATACCGGCCATACAGGTCTCCGGCGGCTTTGCCACAGACCCCGTCGAAGTGCGCAAGGTGTGGCGGCGCGGCAATTTCATCAACATCGAACTCGGCATCTTGGCTCAGGACAAGCAGCATCAATTCGACTTCATCAACGACGGACGCGAGCCGGGCACCGACAACGTGGTCATCAAGCTGCGCCATGACGACGGAGACGACTATCCCGCCTACACCAAGACCGCCTATCTGTCGCTGCAACTCACCGAATTCAGGCAGGCAGGAGCCGACTCGGTAGCCATCAACATCAACACCCACGACGGCTGGCAACGCCATGCCTTCGCCGTGGACTGACCTCCACTCCGCACATCACCACAGGCCGGGCCGGTACACGTCAGCCACGATGACGGCCCGCCACGGCCTTTCGGTGCGCACACGCGCGCCGGGGCGCGCCATGCCCCGGCACTGCGGGCAAGGCACAAGGTGCATGTCACGGCAACGTCCGGTGGCAATATCCGTTTTTAGGCTAAAAACAAATAGACGTTAGGCTGCAAATATATATTTGCAGCCTAAGAAAATTCTGTGGCATCCTACCCTGCCGGCAGTGGGGTCAGATGATTTCCCCCGGCACATGCCATGCCACGGCCGCGATGGCGCGACGGCACAAAAAAAGCGCGGTGCGACGCACCACGCTCCATTAATCTGCGATGTGACTGCCCTGCGGCTTACTTGCCATTGTATTCGTCAGAGACTGTCAGTTTCCTTCTGCCTTTTGCGCGGCGTGCAGCGAGCACACGGCGGCCATTGGCGGTAGACATTCTTTCGCGGAAACCGTGCTTGTTCTTTCTCTTACGGTTTGAGGGCTGGTAAGTTCTTTTCATAATGCTTATTCTGTTTTATATTATATTCTCAACTACAAGTTGGGTGCAAAGATATGCTTATTTTTAATAACTCACAAACCATGTGTCATTTTTGCTTATATCTTTTGTGCATTTTGAGTGATTGGATTACCTTTGCAGCCGTATCACACCTGCGACAGGAAATACAGAGACTGACAATCAAAAACTCCATATTAATATGATAAATTCACAAGACATCAAAAACGGTACATGCATCCGTCTGGACGGGAAATTGTACTTCTGCATCGAATTCCTGCACATGAAGCCGGGCAAGGGCAACACAATCATGCGCACCAAGCTGAAAGACGTCGTGACGGGGCGCGTCCTCGAGCGCCGCTTCAACATCGGCGAACGCCTCGAAGATGTGCGCGTGGAGCGCCGTCCATACCAATTCTCATACAATGAGGGCGACCAATACCACTTCCTCAACCAAGAGACTTGGGACGACATCATCATCGACAAAAACCTGATCAACGGCGTAGACTTCCTCAAGGAAGGAATGGTCGTCGATGTCGTGTCTGACGCTTCGACAGAGACCGTCCTCTATGCAGAACTGCCGGTCAAGGTGCAACTCAAGATCACCTACTCTGAGCCGGGTGTCAAGGGCGACACAGCGACCAATGCCACCAAACCCGCCACACTCGAGACCGGTGCAACGGTGAGAGTCCCCCTCTTCATCAACGAAGGCGAGACTATCGAAGTAGACACCCGCGACGGGTCATACGTCAATAGGGTAAAGTGACAGGCTGAGCCTCATACGGCCACTTTGGCAGCATCCTCCCGTCTGCATGGCAGACGGGAGGATGCTGTCTTTCTATACACATGGCCACTCAGGCAGCGCAGTCGGCACGCAACCCGGCCAACGTGCGGCGATAGCACACAATGCCTATGACATCGGCCAACACCCATCCTATCGGGACAGACCACCAGATGCCGAGCACACCGACCGCAGGCAGAGACGACAACGCATAAGCCAGCACGACACGCGTGCCAAGCGAGACGACAGTGAGGACCACCGACAGACCGGGCCGCGCAATGGCACGATAGTAACCGTAGAACAGAAAGAGGATGCCGATGCCCACATAGCACGCACCCTCGATGCGGAGATATTGTGCACCGACTGCCACCACATCCCCATTGCCGGCAGGCACGAAGAGCGACATCATCCATTCCGCCCCGACAAACACCACGGCCGAGACCAGCAGGCAGAATGCCACCACGACGGCAGCCGAACGCCGTATGCCGGTCATGATGCGGTCAAAACGACGCGCCCCGTAATTCTGAGCTATGAACGTCGAGAAGGCATTGCCGAAATCCTGAGCCGGGACATAAGCAAGCGTATCAATCTTTACGGCTGCAGAAAAGGCCGCCATGACGACCACGCCAAAACTATTGACAAGCCCTTGGACAAGCAGTATGCCGAAATTCATTATGGACTGCTGGAAGCATGTGAGCAACGAGAACGAGATTATCCGCCCCGACAACCGACGGTCAAAACGCATATCTGACAACCTCGGCACAAGCTGCCGCTCGCGGAAAAACAAGTGGAGAATGAGCAAAGCCGACGATGCTGCCTGCGATATGACCGTGGCCCATGCCGCACCGTCCACGCCCCAACCGAGGACACAGACGAAGACAAGATCCAAACCAATATTCGCCAGCGCCGAAAAGACTATGACAAGCAACGGCGTGACCGAATCGCCCACCGCCCTCAACAGCGCACAAGCATAATTGTAGAGGAATGTGAAAAACATCCCCCACGTGACTATCCACATATATGACCGCATCATCGCGAAGATTTCGTCAGGCACATTGAGCAGCCTCAATATAGGCGTCATGAAGACGAAAAGGATGACATTGACCGACACGGCCACCACTGCAATCATTACAAACGACATAAACACCGCACGCCGCAGTTCATCCATGCGCCGCGCACCGAACAACATAGACAACACTACCCCGCTGCCCATGCACAGGCCAAACTGCACCGAATTGACAAACACCATCAGAGCATAGGCCGCACCGACTGCCGCAAGCGCCCCGGCACCGACAAAACGCCCCACGATGAACGTATCTGCTATGTTGTAGCACTGTTGCAGGATGTTGCCCAACATGAGCGGCAGGGCAAACAACAGCATCTGACGCATCACGCCCCCGCGGGTCATGTCGTTCGATTTGGTATTCATGCCAACATGTCCTTTAGTCACACATAAAAGATTAAAAAAATATCCCAACGGCCCGGTAGCCGATGGGATTTGTATTGCTCTTCAGGTTGGACTTGAACCAACGACCCTCTGATTAACAGTCAGATGCTCTAACCGACTGAGCTACTGAAGAATCTGGTATATGCCTTGTCGTCTGCTCTTCAGGTTGGACTTGAACCAACGACCCTCTGATTAACAGTCAGATGCTCTAACCGACTG
>DWUP01000121.1 GCA_020012075.1 Candidatus Avibacteroides avistercoris | reverse complement strand
ACATCTCCCAAATCATCGGGCCTGTGGTGGACGTCCACTTCCCAGATGTGGAGGACAAGAGCAAACTCCCCGCTATCCACGAAGCACTGTCTATCCGCCGTGACGATGGCCGTGACTTGGTCGTCGAAGTGCAGCAGCACATCGGCGAGCACACGGTGCGCACGATCGCGATGGACTCCACCGACGGCTTGCGCCGCAAGATGAAGGCTGTCGCGACGGGCAATGCAATCTCAATGCCCGTCGGTGACCAAATCAAGGGGCGACTATTGAACGTCGTGGGCGAACGCATCGACGGCATGCGCCCTCTGGACCGCGGCCACGAGGCTCCTATCCACCGTGAGCCGCCTAAGTTTGACGAGCTGTCCACGTCGCAGGAAGTGCTATATACAGGCATCAAAGTCATCGACCTGCTCGAACCATACGTCAAGGGCGGCAAGATCGGACTCTTCGGTGGTGCAGGCGTGGGCAAGACGGTGCTCATCATGGAGCTGATCAACAATATTGCCAAGGGGCACAACGGATTCTCGGTCTTTGCCGGTGTCGGCGAGCGTACGCGTGAGGGCAACGACCTGCTGCGCGAGATGATCGAGTCGGGTGTCATCCGCTATGGGGAAGAATTCAAAAAAGGCATGGAGGAAGGCAAATGGGACCTCTCCAAAGTCGATTATGACGAGGTGGCCAAGTCGCAGGCGACGCTTGTCTTCGGGCAGATGAACGAGCCGCCCGGAGCACGTCAGTCGGTGGCGTTGTCAGGTCTGACGGTAGCCGAGTCATTCCGCGATCAGGGCAATGACGGGCAGCGTCGAGACATCCTGTTCTTCATAGACAATATCTTCCGCTTCACGCAGGCGGGCTCAGAGGTCTCTGCACTGCTCGGCCGAATGCCTTCGGCAGTGGGCTACCAGCCTACGCTTGCTACGGAGATGGGCCAGATGCAGGAGCGTATCACTTCGACCAAGAACGGATCGATCACATCCGTGCAGGCCGTGTATGTGCCGGCCGACGACCTGACCGACCCTGCACCTGCCACCACATTCACGCACCTCGATGCCACGACGGTGTTGAGCCGCAAGATCACCGAGCTCGGTATCTACCCGGCTGTCGACCCTCTGGAGTCTTCGTCGCGTATCCTCGACCCCAATATCGTGGGCGAGGAACACTACCGCACGGCGCAACGCGTGAAACAGATACTGCAACGCAACAAAGAGCTGCAAGACATCATAGCCATCCTCGGCATGGACGAGCTGTCTGACGAAGACCGCCTGACGGTCAATCGTGCAAGGCGCGTCCAGAGATTCCTCTCGCAACCGTTTACCGTGGCCGAACAGTTTACCGGCGTGCCGGGACAGATGACCCCCATCGAAGAGACCATACGCGGTTTCAAGATGATTCTCGACGGCGAAGTAGACTATTTGCCCGAGCAGGCATTTCTCAACGTCGGTACTATCGACGAGGCAATCCGCAAGGGCGAGGAGATGCTTTCAAAGGCCAATAAATGATGTGTGAGTATAATTGATGAATTTATTAATTAGACGACCATGCTTCTAACTATCGTTGCACCTTGGGGTAATGTCTGCAAAACGACTGTCGAGAGTGTCACGCTGCCTTCGGTAGAGGGTTCGTTCACCGTCCTGCACAGCCACGCGCCCATCATAGCGCAGCTGCGCGACGGAGATGTGACCTATGTCGAGGAAAGCGGCAATGAAAACCGTGTCACAATAAAGAGCGGTTTCGTGCGCGTAGTCAATGACAATGTGGAAGTGTGCGTGGAAATGGAAAATCCTGAGCAATGAAACGATTGATCACACTGCTGTTGCTGTTCGTCTGGCTGCCTCTCTTCGCCGCAGGAGGCGGAGACGGTGAAATCGACACCAAGGAAATAGTATTGGAACACCTTGGCGACAGCTACGAATGGCACATCACACAAGTCGGTGACACCCACCTGACGGTGCCGCTGCCCGTCATCGTCCGTGGCGAGACAAGCGGATGGCATTGTTTCTCGTCGGCGAGGCTGCACGGCGGGGCCGAATATGAGGGCTTCAAGATAGCCGCCGACGGCGACTATGCAGGCAAGGTGGTCGAGTGCCACGCCGACGGCTCGGAGACACGTCCGCTGGACTTGTCGATTACCAAGACCGTTGCCGCACTGCTGCTCAACAGTGCCCTGCTGATCATCATCGTGATGTGCGCGGCACGTGCCTACCGCCATCGCCGGGCTGACAGCGCTGCCCCGCGCGGGCTCGCAGGCCTGATGGAGATGCTGGTGAATTATCTGCTCGAGGATCTCATCAAGCCATGCGCAGGGCCGGGCTACAGGAAGTTTGCCCCCTATCTGCTGACAGTATTCTTCTTTATATTACTCAACAACCTCATGGGGCTGATTCCGTTTTTCCCTGCCGGGGCCAACGTGTCGGGCAACATCGCCGTGACACTCGTCCTTGCATTGGCGACATTCCTTGCGGTCAATCTGTTTGGCAGCAAGCACTATTGGAAGGACATCTTCTGGCCTGACCTGCCGCTCATGCTCAAGGCGCCGATCCCGATAATCCCCGTCATCGAGTTAGTGGGCATATTCACCAAGCCGTTTGCCCTGATGATTCGTCTCTTTGCCAACATGATGGCCGGCCATGCGGTGATACTCAGCCTGACGTGTGTCATCTTCGTCACCGTCAAGATGGGAGCTGCCATCAACGGGGCAATGACAGTCGTGTCGGTGGCATTCTCGATATTCATGAACTGTCTCGAACTGCTCGTCGCTTTCCTGCAAGCCTACGTCTTCACGATGCTTTCAGCCGTCTTCATCGGCTTGGCGCAGGAGGGCAAAGCACACACCGAACAAGAATAAAACAAACAAAATAGAATAGAAACTTAAACAATTAAAAACTTACGAACTATGTTGGATTTATCAGTATTAGGAGCAATTGGCGCTGCTCTCGGCGCAGGTCTTGCAGTAATCGGTGCCGGCTTCGGCATAGGTAAAATCGGTCAGTCGGCCATGGAAGCCATAGGCCGCCAGCCCGAAGCTTCGGACAAGATCCGTACTAACATGATTATCATCGCAGCCTTGGTTGAGGGTGTCGCACTCTTCGCAGTGGTCGTCTGCTTCCTGGCTCTCTAATTGCCCCAAAAGAATAGGACATGGGACTGCTAAAACCCGAAACCGGGCTTCTCATTTGGATGATTATCGCTTTCGGCGTGGTCTTTATCGTGGTGGCCAGATATGGCTTCCCGGTGATACTCCGCGCTATCGAGTCGCGCAAGAAGTTCATTGATTCTTCGCTCGAAGCCGCACACGTAGCTGAAAAGCAAGTGGCCGAGGCAGGGACGAAGATAGAGCAAATGATTGCCGATGCCGAGCGACAGCGCGCGCAGATGCTGCGTGACGTCGAGGAGACACGCAAGCAGTTGCTCGAAGCTGCGCACAAGGCCGCCGATACCGAGAGCGAACGTCTCATGGCCGAAGCCCGCAGCCGTGCTGAAGCCGAGCGTCAGGAAATCTTGCGTGACGCCAGACAGCAAGTGGCATTGCTTGCAATCGCCGTTTCGGAGAAGATGCTCCGCTCGCAGCTGCCCGACTCTGCGGCACAAGCATTGCTTGACGGCAGGCTGATAGATGAAATGCAAGAGCAACAACAAAACAAGAGGAAGTAACAGGTCATGGATGTAGGAATCATTTCTCGTCGTTATGCCACGGCTTTGGCCGATTGTGCCTTGCAGCGCAACGAGGAGGAGCGCGCCTATGATGAGGCGGGACGGCTGTTGCGCCTGATGACTGACGACAGCCATCTCAGCAGCGCGGTCGGGTCGCCTATCATCGGCGGCGGAGACAAACTCGCCATCCTGCTCGGCTCGTTTGGCAGCAAGCCGGTGTGTTCGTCGCTGGCCGACTTCATGAAGCTTGTGGTCAGCCATCGTCGGGAAGCCTACTTGCATTTCATGCTCGCCTCATTCTGTGAACTCTGCAAGGAGCGTCGTCACATACACGAAGCTACGCTCACCACGGCGGCTCCTGTCGATGATGCACTGCTCAAGCGCATCGACGACTTCGCACGCCGGATAGACGGAGGTGAGGTGCAGATACACCAAGAGGTGAGGCCCGAACTCGTTGGCGGCTTCATCTTCCGCATTGGCGACTTGATGATTGATGCAAGTATCTCGACGCAAATCGCCCGGCTGAAGAGAGCTTTTAGTCAAACAACAAACAGAATTGTATAAACCTATGAATAAAGAACAACTGAAACCCTCAGAAACCTCTGAAATCCTGCTTTCGGAATTGCAGAACATCGATCTCTCTGCACAATATTCCGAGGTGGGGACCGTCCTGCAGGTCAATGATGGCGTGGTGCGCATCTATGGTTTGGGCAATGCAGAAGCCAACGAGCTCCTCGAGTTCGACAATGGCATCATGGCCGTGGTGATGAACCTTGAGGAAGACCACGTAGGCGCAGTCTTGCTCGGCCCTACCAATCAGATCGAAGAGGGTGACCTCGTGCACCGCACCGGCCGTACTGCATCGATCAATGTCGGCGAGGCACTGATGGGGCGTGTCATCACTCCTCTGGGACAGCCTATCGACGGCAATGGTCCCATCGAGGGCGACATGGTCGAGATGCCCTTGGAGCGCAAGGCCCCCGGCGTCATCTTCCGCCAACCGGTCAATCAGCCGCTCCAGACAGGCATCAAGGCCATCGACTCGATGATACCCATCGGGCGCGGACAGCGTGAGCTGATCATCGGCGACCGCCAGACAGGCAAGACAGCCATCGCCATCGATACCATAATCAATCAGCGCAGCCGTTATGAGGCCGGCGACCCGATTTATTGCATATATGTGGCCATCGGCCAGAAGGCCTCGACCGTAGTCTCGCTCGTCGAGACGTTGCGCCGCCACAAGGCGATGGATTACACCGTCGTCGTGGCAGCTACGGCAGCCGACCCTGCGGCCCTGCAATATTTCGCACCCTTTGCCGGTGCTGCCATCGGCGAATATTTCCGTGACACCGGCCGTCATGCCCTCGTCGTCTATGATGACCTGTCCAAGCAGGCCGTAGCCTATCGTGAGGTGTCACTCGTCCTCCGTCGTCCTTCCGGGCGTGAGGCATATCCCGGTGACATATTCTATCTGCACTCGCGTCTGCTCGAGAGAGCTGCCAAAATCATTGCGCAGGACGATGTGGCCAGACAGATGAATGACCTGCCCGCTTCGCTCAAGGACAGAGTGTGCGGTGGCGGTTCGCTGACAGCCCTCCCGATCATCGAGACACAGGCAGGCGACGTGTCGGCATATATCCCGACCAACGTGATTTCGATCACCGACGGACAGATATTCCTCGACACCAACCTCTTCAACCAAGGCAACCGCCCGGCCATCGATGTCGGTATTTCGGTGTCGCGTGTCGGCGGCAGTGCGCAGTTGAAGGCGATGAAAAAGGTGGCAGGTACGCTCAAAATCAATCAGGCACAGTACCGCGAGCTCGAGTCGTTCTCACGTTTCAGCAGCGACATGGATCCTGTGACGGCGGCAGTCCTTGACCAAGGGCGCAAGAACACCCGCCTCCTCGTCCAGCCGCAGTATTCCCCGATGCCTGTCGAGCGCCAGATAGCCATCCTCTATTGCGGCACGCACGGTTTGCTCCGCGACGTGAGGATCGATCAGGTGCATGATTTCGAGGACGAGCTCTTCCGCCAGCTTGAGCCGGCCGGAGTGTTTGACAAGTTGGCCAAGGGGCAGCTCGATGACACAGTCTCCAAGGCCATCGAGGAGGCTGCTGCCCGTGTGACTGTCACGTTGAAATCCAAAGCATAAGTATCATGGCATCGCTCAAAGAGATTAAGACCCGTATCCAGTCGGTCCAAGGGACGCTCAAGATCACTTCGGCCATGAAGATGATAGCCTCCGCCAAGTTGCACCGTGTGCAGGCGATGGCACAGTCTCTGGCTTCCTACAAGTCGGTCTTGTCACAGATAGCCGCGGCTGCCTGCGCAGACCCCGAGCTGGCGGTCTCGTCGCCCTTGTCGGCGATTCACAAAGAGCGTCGCCATGCCACAGTAGTTGCCATAGCTTCTGACAGCTCGCTTTGCGGGGCTTTCAATCACAATGCCATCCGCGAGCTTGAGGAGACAGTCCGCTCGCTCCGTGCCGAAGG
>DWUP01000120.1 GCA_020012075.1 Candidatus Avibacteroides avistercoris | reverse complement strand
TCAGGCTGCCGCCACATCATACTGCGCACGGCATGGCTCTATTCGCGCTGGGGCAAAAACTTCCTCAAGACGATGCTGCGCCTCACAGCCGAGCGTGACACGCTGGGCGTAGTCTTTGACCAAGTGGGCACACCCACCTATGCCGGAGATCTGGCCGATGCCGTCGGATGGATAATCGATGGCGGCATGTACGACCGTCAGGGCATCTATCACTTCACCGACGAAGGGGTCTGCTCATGGTATGACTTCGCCGTGGCCATAGCGCGTGCAGCAGGGCACGACTGCGACATACGTCCGCTTCATTCAGACGAATATCCGGCCAAAGTCCGCCGCCCCAGCTATTCGGTGCTGGACAAGTCCAAATTCCGCTCTACATTCGGCTTCCGGCCTCCCTATTGGGCAGACTCAATGATCAAATGTATCAATCTACTAAAAACAGACAACAATGGGCAATTATAAGCGCACGATCATCATCACCGGCGGTGCCGGATTCATAGGCAGCCATGTCGTCCGCCTCATGGTCAATAAGTATCCTGACTATCACATCATCAATCTCGACAAACTCACGTACGCCGGCAATCTGGCCAACCTCGCCGATGTCGAGTCCAAGCCCAATTATACCTTTGTGCGTGCCGACATCTGCGATTATGAGGCGGTCAGCCGGGTCATCAGAGACAATGCGGCCGACGGCATCATCCATCTTGCCGCCGAGAGCCATGTGGACAGGTCGATAGTAGACCCCTTCACATTCGCCCGCACCAACGTCATGGGCACGCTCACCCTCCTGCAGTCGGCGCGCGAATATTGGGAGAGCCTGCCCGGAGGGTATGAAGGCAAACTCTTCTACCACATTTCCACCGACGAAGTCTATGGTGCACTGGCCATGACACATCCCGGGGGAGTGCCTTCGCCGGTCAGCGCTCACGTGGCTTATGGCGACCAATTCTTCACCGAAGAATCGAAGCTCGACCCGCACAGCCCTTATTCCGCTTCGAAAGCGTCGAGCGAACACTTCGTCCGCGCCTTTCATGACACCTATGGGATGCCGGTCATCGTGACCAACTGTTCAAACAACTACGGCCCCTATCAGTTCCCCGAGAAGTTGATACCCCTGCTTATCAACAACATCCGCCACCGCCGTCCGCTGCCCGTCTATGGCAAGGGCGAGAATGTCCGTGACTGGCTCTATGTCGAGGACCATGCATGTGCCATCGACACCATATTCCATCATGGGCGCCCGGCGGAAACCTACAACATAGGCGGCTTCAACGAGTGGCGCAACATCGACATCGTGCGCCTCGTCATCAGGACCACCGACCGCCTGCTCGGCAGGCGCGAGGACGAAGACATGGGACTCATCACCTTCGTCACCGACCGCAAGGGACATGACCTGCGCTATGCCATCGACTCGCGCAAATTGCAGCGCGAGCTGGGATGGCAGCCTTCGCTGCAGTTTGAGGAAGGCATCGTGCGCACCGTCCGTTGGTATCTGGACAATCAGGCATGGATGGACAATGTGACGAGCGGCGATTATATGAACTACTATGACCGGATGTATGGCCGCCGCTGAGCGCACGCGGCGTGCCGTGCATTGACAGGCCGGCATACATCACGGGGCGGCTGCCGCGAGGCAAGCCGCCCCTCTTGCATCTGTGCAGCACCGTGCCCGGTCGCCCTTGTGCACGTCGCGGCGATGGCAGGCAGCAGTCACCCGGCGCACGGCCTCCTGCGGCCGTGCGCCGCATTTCTGTCGTCCCTGCATCAGATGCTGTCGCCGAAACTTAGGCTAAAAATATATAGACGTTAGGCTGCAAATATGTATCTCTAAGCTGCAAATATATATTTGCAGCCTAAAAAAAAACCGACGGCATACTGCCCCGCGATGACAAATGTCTGTTGCCGTGCATGCTGTGTCCCGCCATGCCGCGTGGTGTCACCGTGCATCTGTCGGTTGCCGTTGCCGTCGTCCCTCTGCCACTTGCCGCCGGAGCGGTGATGATTGGTGAAAAAATTCCATAATTAAGGCTCTCGAAGTCATGCGACTGCGTGTTTTTATGCTATTTTTGCAATCAATATCAGAAATAACATTCATGTGTTAATATGGCAAACATAATCAAATTGCGAAAAGGCCTCAATCTCAATCTTGTGGGCAAGCCTGTCGAGGAGCTGCGCACCGTTGGCGGGTCGGCGACCTATGCTTTGGTCCCCGACGATTTCCACGGCGTAGTCCCCAAAGTCACCGTCCGTCAGGGCGACAGGGTGAAGGCCGGCGATGTGTTGTTCTGTGACAAAAACATCCCGGACATCTGCTTCGTTTCGCCCGTGAGCGGCGAAGTCACCGGCGTCAATCGTGGCGAGCGGCGCAAAGTCCTCAGCATCACGGTCAAGGCCGACGATGTAGTCGAATACAAGGACTTCGGTCTCAAGGGTGTCGATGCACTCAGCGGCCCGCAGGTCAAGGAGGCGATGCTGGCCGGCGGCGTCTGGCCGGTAGTCAGGCAGCGCCCCTACGACGTAATCGCCGACCCGAGGGTCGAGCCGCGTGCCATCTTCGTGACGGCATTCGACACCCGTCCGCTGGCGCCACGCTTTGACTTCGTGCTTAGAGGCAATGAAGACGACTTCCTGGCCGGCATGAAAGCCTTGACCAAAATGGGCAAGACCTATCTGAGCATGAGTGCCGGGCAAGATCTGGCTCTGCCCTTGGACGGAGTGGAGGTGTATAAATTCAGCGGGCCGCACCCCGCAGGCAACGTGGGCGTGCAGATCAACCACATAGCACCTGTCAATAAGGGCGAAGTGGTCTGGACACTCAGCGCGTGGGATGTGATATTGGTGGGCCGCCTGTTTAACCGTGGCGTGGCAGACATGACACGCATCATCGCCGTCGTCGGCTCGGAGGTGAGCCATCCGTCCTATTGCAAAGTCAGGGTGGGGCAGCAGATAGGCTCTATCCTCGCCGGCAATCTCAAGGATGAATGTCACCAGCGCATCATCAGCGGCAATGTCCTGACCGGCACCAAGAGAGGGGCGGACGACTATCTCGGCTTCTATGACACCGAGGTGACAGTCATTCCCGAGGGCGACGATGAGCATGAGGCGCTGGGATGGATTATGCCGAGGCTCAATCAGTTCAGCGTCAGCCATTCTTACTTCAACTGGCTGCTCGACCCGGCAGGACGCAAGGAGTACAGATGCGACGCCCGCATCAAAGGGTCGGAGAGGCACATGATCATGTCCCATGAGTATGACCGCGTGTTGCCCATGAACATAATGCCCGAATATCTCATCAAAGCCATCATAGCCGGCGACATCGACCGCATGGAGGCTCTCGGCATCTATGAAGTGGCTCCCGAGGACTTCGCGCTTTGCGAGTTTGTAGACTCATCGAAGCTCGAACTCCAGCGCATCGTGCGCGACGGCCTCGACCTGCTGCGCAAGGAGATGGCGTGAGAAATGAACAATGTCTATTAATCCATTAAATACTGTAAACATTGAAAGCGTTAAGAAATTATCTCGATAGGATAAAGCCCAATTTCGAGGAGGGTGGGCGTCTCCATGCCCTGCGCTCGGTGTTTGAAGGCTTCGAGTCGTTTCTGTTCGTGCCAAACACCACATCCAAGAGCGGGACACATATCCACGATGCGATCGACAGCAAGCGCATAATGATGACCGTGGTCATAGCCCTGCTGCCTGCCTTGCTGTTTGGCATGTACAATGTGGGCTACCAGCACTTCAAAGTGGCCGGTCTCGACGGCACTTTCTGGCAACTGTTCGGCTACGGCTTCCTTGCCGTGCTGCCCAAGATAGTCGTCTCCTATGTCGTGGGGCTCGGCATCGAGTTTGTGGTCGCCCAATGGAAGAAGGAGGAAATACAAGAGGGATTCCTCGTCTCGGGCATACTCATCCCCATGATTGTCCCGGTCGAATGCCCGTTGTGGATGCTGGCGATAGCCACTGCATTTGCCGTCATCTTTGCCAAGGAGGTATTCGGCGGCACGGGCATGAATGTATTCAACGTGGCTCTCGTGACCCGTGCATTCCTGTTCTTCGCCTATCCCGCAAGTATGTCGGGTGATGCCGTCTGGGTGTCCAAAGACAACATCTTCGGTCTCGGCAAGTCACTCGATGCAGTGACCGTCGCCACACCGCTGGGTCAGGCCGCCACGACACATCTGCCCGAATTCAACTGGGACATGGTGACGGGCTTGATACCCGGGTCGATAGGTGAGACGAGCGTCATCGCCATAGCCATAGGCGCTGCAATATTGCTGCTGACAGGCGTGGCAAGCTGGAAGACGATGCTCTCGGTCTTCGTCGGGGGCGGGCTCACCGCATGGCTGTTTAATGTGGCCGGGCCTGACACCTATATTGCCAATATGCCGTGGTATGAGCACCTCGTGCTCGGCGGATTCTGCTTCGGCGCAGTGTTCATGGCCACCGACCCCGTGACCTCGGCACGCACCGAGACGGGCAAATATATCTACGGCTTCCTCATCGGAGTAGTCGCCATCATCATCAGAGTGCTCAATCCCGGATACCCCGAGGGTATGATGCTGGCAATCCTGCTGATGAACATATTTGCCCCGCTCATCGACTATTATGTCGTGCAGGGCAATATCAAGAAGAGAATGAAACGTGTGACAGTAAATAAATGACAGAGGGAATATGGCTACAAGAAAGTTCAGATGTAAAGTGTGTGGCTATGTCTATGAAGGTGACTCTGCACCCGACAAGTGCCCGGTCTGCAATGCAGATGCCTCGCAATTCGAGGAAGTGACCGAATCGCCGACCCCGGCAAAGAAAAAGATAGACACCAATTCTAATACATATACCATCATCTATGCCGCAGTGATGGTTGTCGTGGTGGCATTCGTGCTTGCTTTTGTCAATTCGTCGCTGCGTGAAAAGCAGGATGAAAATGTGAGACTTGACACAAAGAAGCAGATTTTGTCCTCGTTGGGCATATATTCGGCAGACGCAGGTGCGGACTACTCCAAATATGTGAAGAGTGATGTCCTCATCAACCCCGCTACCGGCCTGCAAGAGACGGTGGTCGATGATGCCGACTTTGCTACCAATTATGAAAATGAGTCCAAAGCCGGCCGCTATCACGTCTTTGTCTGTGAGGTCGATGGCGAGACCAAATATGTCATCCCTGTCAATGGTGTGGGACTTTGGGGCGCTATCTGGGGCTATATAGCCCTTGACCAAGACAAGCAGACTGTCTATGGCACATATTTTTCACACGCCAGCGAGACGCCGGGCCTCGGTGCCGAAATAGCCGGCAAGCCGTTCCAAGACTTGTTCAAAGGCAAGCAGGTGATGGACGGGGCGGATGTGGCACTGTCGGTCGTCAAATATGGCACGAGCGAAGGCTCGCAGTACAAGGTCGATGGCATATCGGGCGGGACTATAACTTCGACCGGTGTCAATGACATGCTGCATACATGCCTTGGCAACTATATCAACTTCTTAACCGCTAAATGAGGAGGAAACAGCAAATGAGTCAATTGTTTTCAAAAAAGGACAGAGAGGCCTTGCTCGGGCCTATCAGCCTCAATAATCCGGTCACCGTACAAATCCTCGGCATCTGTTCGGCATTGGCTGTGACGGCCAAGCTCGAGCCGGCCATCGTCATGGGACTCTCGGTGACGGTCATAACGGCATTTTCGAATCTGGTAATATCGTTCATACGCAAGACAATCCCCAACCGTATCCGTATTATCGTGCAACTCGTCGTAGTGGCCGCACTCGTGACCGTAGTGAGTGAGATACTCAAGGCGTTTGCCTATGATGTCAGTGTCCAGTTGTCTGTCTATGTAGGCCTGATCATCACCAACTGTATCCTGATGGGTCGTTTGGAAGCCTACGCCATGTCCAACGGGCCGTGGCCGTCATTCCTCGACGGCATCGGCAACGGGCTGGGCTATGCCAAGATACTCGTCATCGTGGCTTTCTTCCGCGAATTGCTTGGCTCGGGCACATTGCTTGGCTACAAGGTCATTCCCGATGCTTTTTATGCTGCGGGATATGTGAACAATGGCCTGATGCTCATGCCTCCGATGGCTTTGATTATAGTCGCATGCCTCATCTGGCTGCAACGTGCAAAGCACAAGGATATGCAAGAAAAGTGATTGTCAAACATAATACGAACAGAATAGAATTATGGATACACATACATTGAGTTTGTTCGTCCGCTCCATCTTTGTGGACAACATGATATTCGCATTCTTCCTCGGGATGTGCTCATACCTCGCCGTTTCGAAGAATGTGAAGACAGCCGTCGGGCTCGGTATCGCAGTCACTTTCGTGCTGGTTGTCACGCTGCCGGTCAATTATCTGTTGCAGACCGAGGTGCTTGACAAGTTGGGCTTGGGTTATCTGAGCTTCATACTTTTCATAGCAGTCATAGCAGCCATAACCCAGCTCGTAGAGATGGTCGTCGAGCGTTTCTCCCCATCGCTCTATGCCTCATTGGGCATTTTCCTGCCTCTGATAGCCGTAAACTGCGCTATTATGGGAGCCTCTCTCTTCATGCAGCAGCGCATTGTGCTGGGCGACACCGACCCCAAGGCCATAACCGGCATTGCCGATGCACTGTCATACGCCCTCGGCTCGGGCTTGGGATGGATGCTTTCGATAGTCGGTCTGGCTGCGGTGCGCGAGAAAATGGCTTATTCCAACGTGCCCGCCCCGCTCAAGGGACTGGGCATCACATTCATTACGGTGGGACTGATGGCCATGGCGTTCATGTGCTTCTCAGGCCTCAAAATATGATAAAAGAAAGGACACAGTAGATATGGATATGCAATTTATATTGTCGAGCATCGGAGTGTTTCTCGCCGTGGTGCTTGTCTTAGTGATTATCCTTTTGGTGGCCAAGAGGTATCTGGTCCCGTCGGGCTCAGTAAAGCTGACAATCAACGGCGAAAAGACCCTCGAGGTAGAGTCCGGCTCGTCGCTGCTCAACACATTGTCGGTCAATGGCACCTACCTCCCCTCGGCATGCGGAGGTAAAGGGTCGTGCGGACAATGCAAGTGCCAGGTCCTCTCAGGCGGTGGTGAAATCCTGCCATCAGAGGTCGGCCACTTCAGCCGTAAGCAGCAGATGGACCATTGGCGGCTCGGTTGCCAAGTGAAGGTCAAGGGAGACATGGAAATCAAAGTGCCAGAGTCAGTCCTCGGTGTGAAGGAGTGGGAGTGCGAAGTCATCTCCAACAAGAATGTGGCGACTTTCATCAAGGAATTCATCGTGGCATTGCCCCCGGGAGAGCACATGGACTTCATCCCCGGGTCGTATGCACAGATCAAGATACCCAAATACTCGATGGACTATGACAAGGATATCGATAAGGAAATGATAGGCCGCGAATACCTGCCGGCATGGGAAAAATTCGGTCTCTTCAGTCTCAAGTGCCGCAACGACGAGCCGACAATCAGGGCATACTCGATGGCCAACTATCCTGCCGAGGGCGACCGCATCATGCTGACCGTCAGGATTGCCACCCCGCCTTTCAAGCCCAAGGAGCAGGGCGGCGGCTTCCAAGACGTGATGCCGGGCATCGCTTCATCCTATATCTTTACCCTCAAGCCCGGTGACAAGGTGCTGATGAGCGGCCCCTACGGCGACTTCCATCCTATCTTCGACTCCAAGCGCGAAATGATGTGGGTCGGCGGTGGCGCAGGCATGGCCCCCCTCCGTGCGCAAATCATGCACATGACCAAGACACTCCAGACACGTGAACGCAAGATGTCATACTTCTATGGCGCGCGTGCGCTCAACGAGGTGTTCTATCTGAATGATTTCCTCGAATTGGAGAAGGAATTCCCCAACTTCTCTTTCCACCTCGCGCTCGACCGTCCCGATCCGGCAGCCGATGCGGCAGGAGTCAAATATACTCCGGGCTTTGTCCACAAGGTGATATATGACACCTATCTCAAGGACCACGAAGCACCCGAGGATATCGAATACTATATGTGCGGTCCCGGCCCGATGTCACGCGCCGTAGAGCAGATGCTCGACAGTCTCGGCGTGCCGATGTCAAACCTGATGTTTGACAACTTCGGCTGACATTCCCCGTACTGTCCGCTGACAGCACTCCGCCCCGTTTCATAAAACGGGGCGGATTTTTTATTGCCATGCCCATTGTCGCGTCCCGGCCGTGAGGATGCGGTGAGGTGTGCCGGGCTGCCTGCGTCTGCCGGTTGTCAGATGCCGGCAGACGCAGGGTGGGATGCAAACCTTGGGATGGTGGGATATAAACCGGCATTGCACGGTGAGCAAAGTATATACGCAAGTTTCGTATATACATTCGCAAGTTGCGTATATATAAACGGAAGTTGCGAATATACGTACGCAACTTACGTATTAAGTTTGTGTGCGGAGACAGGCGACTTTGCAAGCGGTGGTGAGGAGGTTGTTGTGGGATGTGGGTGAGAATTTGCAGGTGGTGGCATCGGCGGTGCCACGTGTGTCGCCTTGGCGGGGTGGGGCGGTGGTGTCCGCATGGCAGTGGGTGGCAGGCGGCACGATGGCTGTGGTTGTGGCCGTGCGGCGGCCTGTGCGTGCTGTGGCGGAGGGGAAAAGAATACCGGCCGGGAAGTCATCTCC
>DWUP01000119.1 GCA_020012075.1 Candidatus Avibacteroides avistercoris | reverse complement strand
CCTCAAGGCATATTACCTCCATGACTGCCACAAGATCGAGGCCGACGGCTCACGTGACCAATCGTCGGGGGCGGTGAGCATCGCCGCAGCCGTCTATTTCAGGCTGTCACCCTCGTTTCTGCTAAAAGACTTCAAGAAATGACATTGGACCAATGAGATATTTACTTCCTACCATTTTACTCATAGCATACGGCCTAACGGCCCATGGCATACCACCCTACGAGCCATTAGATACGGTGCCATATTACGGGTCGCAGCACCGCAGCAGCGAATTGTTCAGGACATTCTACCGGTCGGGTGATTTGTCCAACTATCTGGACAACCTCGACGACTACACCACATATCAGACCGAGACGACGGGTGGCTTTGCCTCGCCCGACCGTCTCACGTTCTCGGTGTCGGGCAATTCCTACCGTTGGAACAGATTCTACGTCGATGGATTCCGCATCGACAGCCGTTTCATGCCGGGTTCTACGCCCTACCACATAGACATGTACACCCACAGCCTCGACATCGACTATCATCACTCGCGGCTATGGTTCACCAATGACGGCTATGTGCCGGATGCCATCCGCGCGACATACAACCTCGGCGGCTTGGGCGGCATATCGCGCGGCACGAAACAATTCATCAACTTGCTGCACCTGACTGCCCAAGAGCGCCAATACAAGCCCTTCAGCCACCGCAACAAGATGCAAGGCATGGGCAGCATAGATATGAATTACACCGTCCGTCACGGGGAAGGGCAATACAGGCAGCACCTCTTCTTTGACTATGGGGTGAGAAAGCTGGTGGACTTCGACGAGACGGGCATCGATGACTACTATCCCGAGGACTTCTTCAAGCTATCCCTCGACGGGCAGCTGCCTGTCAAACCTTCGCGGCTGTTTGACACGATGGGCTATCTGTTCACTGCCGGAGGACGGAGCAACATGGGCTCTGAGTTTTATCTCGGACGTGACGAGACGGCACATCAGGGCACCTACAGCCTGTCGGTCTATGGCAAGCGGCAGCGCAACAGGACATCCTACACACAAGGTCTGACCCTTGCCTTCAACACTATCAGCCACGACGACCTCAACTATTCACGCAACATCATCGACCAAGATGGCGAAGGCTTCGAACCGTGGATGCCCGACGGCCTGACGACCGAGCTTTCCTATGCCGTCACTCTGCGCCATGACTTCAGGGACTGGCTCAGCATCAGTTATGACGGCTACAATTCGCTGTTGCACTTCGCCCCGAGCCGCACGTCATTCAGCAATGCGGCCTATATGCGGCAGGTCAATATGCCGTTTTTCCCGCTATATGTCTACGATTGGCAGAGCCTTCCGTTTGCCACCGGACTGCTTGAGAACACGGCAAGTCTGGAGTTCCGCCGCCGGCTTGCGCCTTGGGCAGAACTAAGGGCAAATGTCGATGTCACACTCGACGCAATGATTGTCAGAGACGAGACGATGTTCCGCCCCAACTGGCAGGTCATGGCCGGGATAAAGATGCACCCGTGCCGTTGGTTTGCCATGGAGGTCAATGTGAGCAGGAGCAGAGTGGCTTTCAACTATGACGATGCCCGCTACTTCTCCAACCGCTATCTCAACGGCAACATCAGCTACTGGCAGGACAGGAATGACAACCAAAGGTTTGACGATGACGAGCGCAGCGGTTATTTCACTTCTACCGGAGGGGCGTCGAGGTCCAAGGTTTCGATGCTCAGGCAACCGTCATATCTGGTGGTGGATATACCGATCCACTTCCGTTTCGGCCGCCACACCATCAGTTTCCTCAATTCCTACCGCAAATATTTCGATGTGTGGACGACGACTTTCGACGGTGATGCCGACGACTACGGGCATTATTCCACCACCGACGATGGCAAGCAAATCTTCTTCCTCGACGGGGGAAAGCCGGCAGACTACGTCGTCAGTACGCTGCCCAAGAGTTATATGCACAAGGAGGGCTGGACAAACTTCATCTCAAATACCCCCTATTACTTCTCTTCGGTCATAAAATATGAATACGTAGGTCCCAAGTTTTTTGCCATGTTGTCGTGGCAATCTTATCTGATGGCCGGATTTGCCGGCCTCGGCAACGGGCCTGTCACCAACGACATCGCCGCCCTCACGGAATCGACGGCCAACCCCAACGCCCAAATCAAAGGAATAGGCCGCTATGACCAAGACAGGGCATACATCGCGAGGCTGCACCTCGGGTGGAACATCAATGAGCATTTCACCGTGGCACTCACGGGCAAATTCAAGGACGGGCAGCCTTTCTCGGGCTTCGACGTCATGATTGAGAAGGACGGGCAAGGCAACACTCAGGCCGCTATGTGGAATACACGCACCAAGGGCATCAATCCCCTCAACGGCGACTTCGGAAGCCGCGAAGACATGTTCCTGAACTTCGACCTCAGGGCATCCTACCGCGGCACTATCCGCCGGCGTCCCGTCGAGCTCGAGGTGCTGTGCTACAACATATATGACTTCGGCACAGAGCTGACCGAATACTGCTTCACACCCGACAAGACGGTGGGACACGGACGTTTTGCCATGTCCGAATGTATCCCGCGCGGCTTGGCCATATCGCTCAAGGTGGGACTTTGAGGTCTCTGCACCGCACGGCAGAGCCGCACGTATTGGCATAAAAGGCACCGGGGTGCTGACGGGCAGTCGCCCGTCAGCACCCCGGCATCATTGATGGCGGCTGTCAATAGCCGAATATATCCTCCAGCGACAGCACTTCTACGTCGCCCAAAGTCTTCAGATAGTCCATGTCGAGGTCGTCTATGCGGCCCAGCACGGCATAGTCATAAGTCCTGCCCTTGACCCACTGCTCCTGAATGGAGATGACATCGTCCAGCGTCAGCCCCTGCACCTTGCCATAGAGCGTCTTGTCAAGCGGCTCATCGAGGCCAAGTTCGCGTGCTGCACGATAGTCCCACAGGACTGCGTCGCCCGTCAGCCGTGACGAACAGAGCCGGGTGATGATTGCCGACTTGGCGACGTCGAATGCCGGCTGCGAGACGGGCATATCATTGATGATGCCGTCAAAGGCTTCGATGGCCTGGCGCATCTTGTCATTCTGTGTGGCGATGAATGCTATATAGTTATAGGTATCGGCCAAATTGACCGGGCTTGCCATGAATGCCGCCGCACTGTAAGCCAGTCCGCGCGCTTCCCTCATCTCTTGGAAGACGATGGAGTTCATCCCGCCGCCGAAATACTCATTGTAGAGCGTCAGATAGGGATAGGCTGCGAGGTCAAACTTCTCACCACGGTTGGAATACTGCAAGTAATAGATCTGATTGGCATCATAGTCAACGACATAGACCTTGCTCCTCTCGCCCTGCTGTCTGTAACTGAGGTACTCCCTCTCAACCGGGCTGAGCGTGGCAGGCACCTTGTGGTGCTCGGCGAGCATGGCCAGCAACGTGCCGCTGTCGGCGGGTCCATAGTAGAGCACCTCATGCTGCTTGCCCAACATGTCGCGCACTTTGCCGAGGAGTTGCTCCGAGGTGAGGCGCATGATCTCATCGTCGCTCAGCGTCAGGCGGTCTATCTGCTCGCTGCCAAAGATGGTATAGCTCCGCAATGCCCCGAAACAAGCCCCTTGGCTCAGCTTGGCATCGTGCCGCCTCTTGAGCAAATCGGCCTTGAGGCTGGCCAAGGCTGCCTCGTCAGGTACGGCATTGGCGATGAGGTCTTCCATTATGTCCATCGCCTCGGCCACATTCTCGCCAAGGCCTGAGACCGTCATCGACGACACCTCCGACCCTGCCGACATGTCAAACGTACATGCCAGCCCATAGAGCCGCATGGCGATCTGGTCGGCACTCATCTCGGGCGTGCCGAGATAGCCCAGATAGTCGAATGCCAGCGACAGCGCGGGGTCGCGGTTCACACCTTCGTCAAAGGCAAATGTGACGTAGGCAAGGTCATTGACGGTGTTTTGCTTATAGAGGACGTTGATGCCCGACTGCGCCTTGAGTTGTGTCAGGTCTTTGTCATAATTGACGAAGACCGGTTCGATGGCCTTGACGGGCGTATTCTTCAGTTCTGTCAGGAATGTGCTCTGGGCATCGCGGTTGGTGGCCACGGGGGTAATCTTGGGGGCGGCAATCTTCTGTATGCTCTCGTCCTTGCCCTGCCGCTTGTAGACTGCCACATAGCCGTCAGCCCTCAGATATTCGCCTGCCCAGCGCATGATGTCCTGCTTGGTGACCTCTGACAGACGTTCGATGAAGGTGACTGTCTCTGCCCAGTCCTCTCCGTTGATGAAGGTATAGACATGTGACATCGCGCGGCCGTAATTGCTCTCATAGGACTGAATCATCGACAGTTTCATGTTGTTGACCGTAGCCTCGATGAGGGCGTCGTCGAAGTCTCCGCTGCGCAGCTTGCCGGCTTCGGCCAGCAGCAATTCGCGCACGTCATCGAGTGACTGCCCCTGCTTGGGGCGTGCGTTCATCACAAACGAGCCGTAGTCGGGCTGCAGGTTGGCATAGCAATAGGCCGACAGCACACGCTGCTCTTGCATGAGGTCGATGTCTATCAGGCCTGCCAATCCGTTGTAGAGTATCCAACCGGCCATCTGTGCTATGTCGTTGTCTTCGTCCTTTGCTGCCGGGAGCCTCCACGCAAGGGTCAGGTTCTCTGCCTCAAGGCCATACACATCCCTGACCACCGGCTCGGTGATGGGAGCCTCCGGCTCAAAGTCGAGTTTGGGCAGATCTGGGTTGGGCTTCATGTCGCCGAAGTAGCGGTCGATGTAGCGTATCACCTCGTTGGGGTTGAAGTCACCGGCCATGCAGATAGCCATGTTGTTTGGCACATAGTAGGTCTTGTGGTAGTTTTTGACGTTGGTGATCGACGGGTTCTTGAGATGCTCCTGCGAGCCGAGCACGGTCTGCGTGCCATAGGGGTGGTGCGGGAAGAGTGCCGCATCCAATGCTTCGAGGACCTTGCGTGCATCGTTGGTGAGCGACATGTTCTTCTCTTCGTATATCGTCTCCAGTTCTGTGTGGAAGAGGCGTATGACGGGCTCGGCGAAACGGTCTGACTCAATCTTCAGCCAGTTCTCCACTTGGTTTGACGGGATATCCTCTACATAGACGGTCATGTCTTGTGTCGTGAATGCATTCGTCCCTGTCGCCCCTATGATTGACATGAGCTTGTCGTATTCGTTGGGGATGGCCAGCCGCGAAGCCTCATAGCTTATCGAGTCTATCCTGTGATAGATGGCCTGCCGCGCCGCCGAGTCGGTGGTCATGCGGTAGGTCTCGAAGAGGGCTTCTATCTCGTCGAGCATCGGCCGCTCGGCGGCGTAGTCGGTCGTGCCATAGTTGGGGGTGCCCTTGAACATCAGATGCTCGAAGTAGTGGGCCAGCCCCGTCGTCTCGGCGGGGTCGTTCTTGCCGCCCACATTGACGGCTATGAGTGTCTGGATGCGCGGCTCTTTGTCATTGACACTCAGATAGACTTTCAGGCCGTTGTCCAGTGTATAGATGCGTGTGGCGGTGGGGTCGCCGGGCACGGTCTCATACTTGTACTGCGAACATGCCGTCGTCAAGGCCAGCATGACGGCGGCGGCCAGATAGATGACTTTCTTCATCGCTGTGCATTTTTAATGGTTTGTCCGGCTAATATAGGCATTGTCAGCCACTTTTCACAGTGTGGCTACACTTTTCTCCGCACGGGGCAGGATTATGGCCGCAGGGTAAGGCCATTGGCATCGTATGCTACTGCCATTGGCATCGTATGCTAAAGCCACTGGCATTGTATGCTAAGGTCATTGGCATTGTATGTAAAAACCATTGGCATCGCATGTAAAATTGCCATGCACGCCGCCCTTCGAAGTTGCCAATCCGGACCGGGGGAAAAAGCGGGCGACCGGGCGGGAACTGTATCCTGCCCGGTCGCCCGGATTATCACATGCTGCCGTCCCACGGGGGGACGGGCGCGTCACTCAGCCAAGTCATGCCTCCCGACCTGTCTCTTATACACATCTCCGAGCCCACGAGAC
>DWUP01000118.1 GCA_020012075.1 Candidatus Avibacteroides avistercoris | reverse complement strand
CAGGCTGGCACACGTGCAGCTGTCACGCCTGCCGCTCATCTACTCAGAGCTAGAGATAGCGCGCACTTCGCCGTCGGTGGACGTTGATGCCGTCAAAGACAAGCTGGAATACTTCCGCCGCCAGTGCAGGCTGTTTGGCGTGACTACCCTCAACGAGCGCAACAACTCGCCCGAGGAATACTGTGACCTCTACGCCGAGCGTTTCCTTCCCGGCGATGAGGCGAGCAAGGCACTCGGGGCGCGTGTCATCTGGGTCAAAGGCCCGTCGCAGCGCTATGCGGCCCTCGGCGAGACGGCATTGACCGACGGGCTGTTTGGCGGCACTTCGTTCGTCGAGAGCTGGGTAGGATGGGAAGGCTGTGACGGCGAGTTTGTCATCGACCTCGGCGAGGACAAGGAATTCACGACCATCGAGGCCGACTTCCTGCAGCAGCTCGGACAGTGGATATTGCAACCTCTCAAGGTCGAGTTTGCCATCTCGTCTGACAATCGTGAGTTCACGCCGGCAGGCAGCTGCTCCTTCGAGGAAGACCGCTCGCCGCAAGTCAAGTTTGTGCAGGCGGCCGTCGAGTCACGGCATCCCATGCGTGCGCGCTATGTCAAGGTGGCTGTCACCGGGACTAAGCAGTGCCCGCGGTGGCACTATGGCGTAGGGCATCCGTCGTGGTTCTTCATCGACGAGGTGAGCGTCTACTGACGCGACCCGGGCAATGAGCCTAAACCGCGCCGGCGATTGTCTCCATCGCCGGCGCGGTTTTTTGTCGTGCGCGGTTTGCCTTTCCCGCCGTGGCGCGCCACGGCACAATGCCGGCTGTGGGGTCCCGGCCTGTGGCGGCGGGGTCAGACCATCTGTGTCCTGCCGTCAGACCCTGTCGCCGGCAGCATACGACCCTGCTGCAAAAACTTAGGCTAAAAATATATGTTTTTAGGTTAGAGATATATGTTTTTAGCCTAAACTTTTTCCATGGGGTACTATCCTGACGCTATTGCTGTCTGATGCTGCGGCAGAAAATGTCGCACGCGGGTGAAAAAACTCGCCGGATGCTTGCATATATGGTCGGATGATGTCTACATTTGCAGTGTACTATTAAACTATGACACTATGATAGAGATAAAGGATTTGTCCTTCGGTTATTCATCCGGCCACTTGCTGTTCTCGGGCTTGTCCCTTGAGCTGGGTGGCGGGATGGTGTGCGGCCTGCTCGGCAAGAACGGTGTCGGCAAGTCCACGTTGCTGCATCTCGTGGCGGGGCTGCTTTGTCCGCTCTCGGGCGGTGTGGCCTATCGTGGCATCAGGACGTTTGACCGCGTGCCCGGGGTGCTGGCCGACATGTTTCTTGTCCCCGAGGTCTATGAGTTGCCTGCCATCAAGTTGCGCGACTGGCTGAGGGCTGTCGCTCCGTTCTATCCCCGTTTCAGTCGTGAGCGGATGATGTCGTGCCTCGACATGTTTGAGGTCGAGCGTGACTGCAATCTCGGCAGCCTGTCGATGGGTCAGCGCAAGAAGGCTTTCCTGTCGTTTGCCCTGTCGTCGGGGGTCACGACGCTGTTGATGGACGAGCCGACCAACGGGCTTGACATCCCGTCCAAGGGGCAGTTTCGCCGTGCGTTGGCGCAATTCATGGACGGCGAGAGCTGCATTCTGATTTCTACTCATCAGGTGGCAGACGTCGAGAATCTGCTCGATCATGTGGTCATCCTCGATGACAACAAGGTGCTGCTCAACGACCGCCTCACGGCCGTGTCGCGCCGGCTGTCGTTTGTCGTCGGCCCCGAGGTGCCGCCCGGTGCTCTCTACACCCAGCCGTCGGTCGGCGGTGTGGCGGCGGTGGTCCCCTTTGACGGGGAACATGAGACCGAGGTCAATCTTGAGCTTTTGTTCAATGCTGCGTTGTCGTCGCCGGCTGTGCGCGACATTTTGAGAAAGGAGGCCGAGTCATGAAACAATCATTTTCGTTTGCCCGTGTGTGGCTGATGCTGCGCAGGGATGGCATTGAGGGCAGGGCGGCGTGGCTGACCCGCTTGCTTGCGATAGGTGCGTCGCTGGGAGTCTTCGGGCTCATCGTGTCGTTGAGCCATTATTCACCGATGTCCGATGCGGCTTCAAACATTGCCGCGACCAATGACACTGTGGAGACTATCTATGGCATATTCATGTTTTTCTACGTAGCCTACGGCATAGGGAGCATCAACAATCGCCTTGCCTCGCGTGTGGCCCGCACGTCGTGGCTGATGTTGCCCGCCACTGTCGCCGAGAAGTATGTTTATCTGCTCGTCAAGGCATTTGTGGTGATTCCGTTGCAGGCGGTGTGCTCGGTCGTCGCGGCCGAGGTGGTGCGCTTGCTGTCCTATTCGCTGATAAGGGGCACCGAGACCGTGGCCTGTGTCAGTCCGGTGATGATGCCGTTTGTCGGCTCTTGGGAGGATGCCGCCGTGCTGATGACGATGATGGTGCTGTCTTTCTTTTTCTTCGGTGCGTTCCTGTTCCGCCGCCGTGCGTTCTTCAAGTCGGCATTGCTCGGCTTCGTGCTGTCGGTGGTGTTTGTCCTCTTGTCGATGGGCGTGGTCATGGGCTATTTCCGTGTGGCCTGTGACATCGTGCTTCCCTTCCATGGCAACATGACTTATGACGACACGTTTGGCGGGGCGTTGCTGCCCGAGGCATATACTCTGGTGATGATGTCGCTGACGACGTTGTTTTTCCTGCTGTGGCCTTATTGGAGGTTGAAAGAAATGGAGTTGTGACAGCAAATAGATATAAATGAATTTCAAAGACAACAGACCCATCTATGTCCAGATAGCTGACCGAATCGGCGAGGAGGTCGTGCGCGGCGTCCTCACCCCCGATGCCCGTGTGCCGTCGGTGCGTGACTATGCGGCGCGGCTCGAGGTCAATGTCAATACGGTGATGCGTGCTTTCGAGCTGTTGCAGGGGGCGGGCATCATCTACAACAGGCGTGGGATAGGCTATTTCGTTGCGGCAGATGCCCGTGCAAGGGTGGCATCGATGCGCAGGGAGAGGTTCCTGCGCGACGACGTGCCTGAGTTTTTCAAGCAGGCCGAGTTGCTGGGGTTTACTGCCGACGATGTGGCGCGCCTCTATGCCGCTTATCTGGATGACAAAGGTGAGAAGAAAAGTGAATGATATGAAGAAGTCAGTGAAGATATTGCTTGTGGCACTGGGCGTTGCCATCGTGGTGCACGTCGTGGCCATCTGTGTGTTTATGTCAAATATACGAATCATATACTGACACCGTCCGCTGCCATGCCTGTGGCCGACGGCGGCCTGCCGGTTGATAAATCTGATAAAGTGATGAAACATCTATTGTTGTGTGTGATTGTGTCCCTCATCTTGCCTCTGGCGGTCGTGGGACAGCGTGCTGACGGCGGATGCTCGGTCAGCGGAGTCGTGGTTGATTCTTTGTCGGCCGAGCCGGTCGTTTATGCCACGGTGCTTGTCTATGGCGCCGGGGGCGGCGGTGAGCCTGTCCGCTCGGTGCTCACTGACGATGACGGGCGGTTTGACACCGGTTTGCCCGGCGAGGGCGGCTACCGCCTCACGGTGTCGATGCTCGGCAAGGTGACTGCCGTGCGCGACTTCACTGCCCGTGGCCGCACCGACCTCGGCACAGTGCGGCTTGCCGATGACGTGGAAATCCTTGACGAGGTGGCAGTCACCGCCAAGAAACCTCTGGTGCGGGTCGAGGCGGGCAAGATAGCTTACAGCGTCGAGGACGACCCGCAGGCGGCTTCCTCCACGGCCAGCGAGATGCTGCGCAAGGTGCCGATGCTCTCGGTGGACGGCGACGGCAACGTGTCATTGGCCGGCAGTACAAATTTCAAGGTGTATGTCAATGGCCGCCCCAACACCATGATGAGCAACAATGCCAAGGAAGTGCTCAAATCAATGCCCGCATCGACCATAAAGAAAGTGGAAGTCATCACGCATCCCGGCGCGAAATATGATGCCGAGGGCGTGGGAGGCATCATCAACATCGTGACCACCGGCGCGGCACTCGAGGGCTACAACGTGTCGCTGGCAGGGGCTTATGTCAATAACAATGGATACCAAGCCCATGGATATGGGACGGTCAAGGTCGGCAGGCTCTCGCTTGCCGCCAACTACGGCTATGCCCGCTACAACTCATGGCCTGTGTCTTTGCGCTCTGAACTGGACTACCTCTCGCCGTCGCCCGTGGCCAAGGCGACAGTCGTCAGCGACAACACCAACGTGGAAGCCAAGGCGCAGTTCGCCACATTGGAGGCAAGTTTTGAAATCGACTC
>DWUP01000117.1 GCA_020012075.1 Candidatus Avibacteroides avistercoris | reverse complement strand
CCGGCGGGTGTGGCGGGTGCAGTGTGCGATCGGCGGCCTCTCGCGGCCAATGGAGCGGTGTCATGCCGTGTCGCGGCCGCCGGCCGGTGATTTCACAGGGCTTTCACCTCGTGGACATCGACCAGCTTGTTTACTATGGCATAGATGGTCAGTCCTGCCGGTGAATGTATCTGGAGTTTGCGTGCTATGTTGCGCCTGTGTGTGACGACGGTGTGGATTGAGATGCACAGGTGGTCGGCGATTTCCTTGTTGGTCTGTCCTTTGACCACGCACACGACAATCTCTTTCTCGCGTTGGCTCAATATGTCTTGTCCTGTCTGCGCCTCGACTTTGCCGTCATCTGTCAGGTTGGTCAGTTTGGCTATGATCGAGTCCATGTCTTCGGTGATTGACACTTCGCAGTCGTATGGCTTTAGCAGGTTGGCGTCGAGCACCGAGTAGAGCAGTGCAACGAATTTCGTTTTCGGGTATTCCTCCTTGTATTTCGTTATGTCAAACCATCCGTCGAAGACGGGATTGACAATCACTATGTCGGGCGTGTGCAGCGAAAGATAGTTTGTCAATCCGTTCATCGAGCTGATTTCCACCGGGTAGATGTCGTTTTCGGGGATATGTTTTATGACATGTGTCACACCACTGCGCACAATGGCTGACGAGTCTACGACCGCGATGTGGATACTACTGTCTGGCTTCATCTTTGACTTTTCTTTCGAGTCCCGCTATTGCCGGCACGAAGAGGTAGTCCTCTATCTTGGTGTGCAGGGCGAGGTCGGCCTCACAGTTGTAGATGTCATAGAGCACATCGTTCATCAGTTCGGGGTTGCCGTCGTCTTGCGGGTAATATTTTATGATGATGTTCTTCAGTTCGGTCAGTTTGGATTCGGCGCGGTCATGATGCCGTGCGAAGGTCGATATGTTGAAGCGTTTGCCTCCATTGTCCTTCCCGTCGATGAGCGATGTGACGTATGTGAAGACATGGCTGTCCTCATAAGACATGTGGTCGTGCACTTCGCCTACATACTCGTCGAAGAATTTGATCACAAGTGCCGACAGTCCGGTGTCATGTGAGCATGAGAGGGCTTCTACCAGCTTTTGTCTGATCGATGGCAGTTTGAAGCCCAGATAGTAGTCATGCGCCCTCTTGAGGTAGCTCATCAGGGCTGTGACCGACAGACTGTCGTCGATCTCGATGCTGTCACGCTCCTCGGCGATGAAATTGACCACTGTCAGGAATGTCGTGCTGTCGATGCCGTTGCGCCTGCACACCTCGTCGATGGTGGCGTCGCCGAAGCCTAATGCCAGACCGAAGCGGCTCATGACTGTCAGCAGCGAATAGTTGTCGCAGATCAGTGAACTCATCTTGTCGTTGGGAGAATATCGGTGCCTGTTTTTCATCCTTGTTTTTTTGTCATGCAAAGTTAGTAAACGTGTATGTCTGCCGGCAATCGCAACAAATAGGTATTTTGCCGCATGCAATATTAATAATTAGTCGCCATTCACCAATAAGTGATGTGCAAAAGGCATATATTTGCAGTTGTGACATTTGCCGAGTGGCGTGAAACAAAAGGTGAAATGGACAAAGACCAACTATCAATACTCAGGAGACTCTATAAGGCAGACATCGACGAGGCTTGCCGTGTGATGTGTGATGGCGGTGTCATCCTTTACCCGACAGACACGATTTGGGGGATAGGGTGTGATGCGACCAACGAGGAGGCAGTCCGCCGTGTCTATGAGATAAAACAGCGTGAAGACAGCAAGGCACTGATTGTCCTTGTGGACAGCGTCGCAAAAGTCAATGCACATGTCGATGCCATGCCAGACGTGGCTTGGGACCTGATCGAACTGGCGACAACACCATTGACCATCATCTATGACCGTGGCAAGAATCTGGCCCCCAACCTGCTGGCAGAGGACGGCAGCGTGGGGATAAGGGTGACCGACGAACCATTCTCGCACGACTTGTGCTTCCGCTTCAAGCGTCCGATAGTCTCGACATCTGCCAACATCAGCGGGCATCCTTCGCCCGCCAATTATTCGGAGATAGATGAGGACATCAAGGCACGTGTGGACTATATCGTCGGCTATCGCAGGGATGATAAGTCCGTGTCCAAACCATCCGGCATAATCAAACTCGGTGCGGGCGGCGAAGTGAAAATCATCCGTTGATGGGCAGGCTGCAATCTGACACGCGGCGGCAACGCTTCAAATATCTCATTGCCGACTATGTGACGGCCAATGTGGCATGGTGGATTTTCAATCTCGCACGCTATCATGCCATAGGGCATTTCATGTTCTCTTCACTCGAGGCTTATCTGACAAGCGCCAACGTAGTGATGGGGCAGGTGCTGGTGCCGTTGTTCTGGCTCGTCATCTATTACTATTCGGGCTATTACAATGAGACTGCCATGAAGTCGCGCCTTGTGGAGCTGAAGACCACAATCCTCTCAGTCTTCTATGGCTCGGTGATAGTCTTCTTCATTGTCGTCATCAATGACCTCCCTAAGCACTACATGAGCTATTACAAGCTGGGACTGATTATGCTCGTGCTGCAATTCATGCTGACTTATCTGCCCCGTGCCGTCATCACTGCCGTGCAGTCAGGCAAGCTGCATGGCCGCCACAAGGGATATGCCACCATCATCCTCGGGTGCGGCAGCCACGCCCGCGAGGTGTGGCAGGCTCTTGGCTCGATGGACATATCGATGGGCTATGAAGTCAAGGGATTTGTCGATATGGGTGACTGTACTTGTGCAGTCGATGAAAAATATTTGGCGGGACGGTCATCAGACTTGCCCATGATTATTGACAGGCTTGCCATAGACCGCATAATCATCGCTCCCGAGCGGCTCGACGGAGATGGCATAGCGGCATATCTGAACACTGTCTATCGCTATGACCTACCGGTCAGCCTTGCCGTGGACGACGAATATATACTGACACACAACATCCCACTGAGCACCATCTATGCTTATCCGCTCATTGACGTCAATAAAGACAACATGCCGGCAGGCCAGCAAAATGTAAAAAGGACGCTTGACATAGTCGTCTCGGTGCTGACATTGGTCATCCTTTCGCCGCTGTTTGTATTCCTTGCATTGAAAGTCAGGCATGACTCGCCCGGGCCAGTGCTCTACAGGCAGGAGCGTCTCGGCAAGGGAGGACGCCCGTTTGTGATATACAAGTTCAGGACAATGTATGTCGGGGCCGAACAGGGAGGCCCGCGGCTTGCCACAGACGGCGACGGGCGCATCACCCCGTTTGGCCGGACGATGCGCAAGTACCGCCTCGATGAGCTGCCACAATTCTGGAATGTCCTGACCGGTGACATGTCCATAGTGGGGCCGCGGCCTGAGAGACGCTATTTCGCTGAGCAAATCATAGCATCTGCTCCATACTATTGTCAGATATATACGGTCAGGCCGGGCATTACATCATGGGGGATGGTCAAGTTCGGCTATGCCAATGATATAGACCAGATGGTCAAAAGGCTTCAGTTTGACATCATTTACCTCGACAACCGCAGCCTGTTGCTCGACATGAAAATCCTGATATATACGGTCAAAACAATCATAACTGGAAAGGGTATTTAGAATAATGACAAACCGACGGTTAAGGAACGCTTATCATAGACTGCTCAGATGGAGGGAAAATCACATAAGTGAGAAGAACTTCATTCTGATACTTAGCCTACTCGTGGGCATATTCACCGCATTTGCCGGCCTGTTGCTCAAGTGGATAATACATTTCATACAGCAACTGCTGACGCACAACTTCGAGATTACGGGGGCAAACTTCCTTTACTTGCTTTACCCTGTGATAGGCATTTTCATCACCGGCATCTTTATACGCCGGGTGGTGAGGGATGACATCAGTCACGGGATAACCAAGATTCTCTATGCAATCTCCATGCGCAAAAGCCGCATCAAGCTGCACAACACGTGGACATCTGTGGTGGCCAGCGGCGTGACAATCGGCTTCGGCGGCTCGGTCGGAGCTGAAGCGCCTATCGTACTCACGGGGTCGGCCATCGGCTCAAACCTCGGACGCGCATTCAAGATGGAACACCGCACGTTGATGCTCCTTGTCGGGTGTGGTGCTGCGGGGGCTATTGCAGGCATCTTCAAGGCGCCCATTGCCGGGCTGGTCTTCACTGTCGAGGTGCTGATGATAGACTTGACGATGGCGTCGTTGCTCCCGCTGCTCATCTCATGCGTCACGGCGGCCGCGATCACCTATATGTTTACGGGGTTTGAAGCGATGTTCAGCTATCACATTGACTATCAGTTTGCGCTCGGGCGTGTGCCTCATGTCATATTGCTCGGGGTGATATGCGGATTGGTCTCACTCTATTTCATACGCACGATGAACTTCTGTGAGAATATCTTTTCGAGATACCGCAATCCCTATCTGCGCCTGCTGATTGGTGGAGCGGTGCTCAGCGTGCTTATATTCATCTTCCCGCCGCTCTATGGTGAGGGCTATGACACCATCGGCCTTTTGCTTGACGGGCATGGATATGAAGATTGGGGCACGATGATGAACAATTCCATATTCTATGGCAATCCGCACACTTTCGTATTGTATATGGTGTTGATAATACTGATGAAAGTCTTTGCCACCAGCGCCACTAACGGCGGCGGAGGTTGCGGCGGGACATTCGCTCCTACACTGTTCCTCGGGTGCATCACGGGCTTTGCCTTTTCTTATTTGTACAATGGGCTCGGCTTTACACCCCATTTGTCGGAGAAGAATTTTGCCCTCTTCGGCATGGCAGGGCTGATGTCTGGCATCATGCACGCACCGCTGACGGGCATATTCCTCATAGCCGAGCTGACGGGAGGCTACAACATGTTCTTCCCGCTCATGATAGTCTCGGTGTGTTCATATCTGACCATCATGGTCTTTGAGCCGCACAGCATCTATGCCATGCGCCTTGCCCGCAAGGGTGAGCTCTTGACACACAACAAGGACAAGTCGGTCCTGCTGCTCCTGTCCATGGACTCGGTCATCGAGACAGACTTTGATTGCGTCCATCCGAATATGGATTTGGGCGACATGGTCAAGACTATATCCAAGTCGCACCGCAATGTCTTCCCCGTAGTCAATTCGAGAGGTGAGCTCGAGGGCATAGTATTGCTCGATGACATACGCAACATCATGTTCCGTCGCGAATTGTACCACCGCTTCAGGGTGAGCCGTTTCATGACTTCGCCCCCGGCCAAGATACGCATCGACGAACCGATGGAGAAGGTGATGCGCACCTTCGACGACACAAAGGCGTGGAATCTGCCCGTCATCGACCAGTATGGCAAGTACTGTGGTTTCGTCTCGAAGTCGAAGATATTCAATGCCTATCGTGACACCCTCGTGAAATTCTCGTCAGAATAATCAGTGTAATAATGGAAAAGAAAGATTTAAGGATAGTGTTCCTCGGCACGCCCGAGTTTGCAGCCGTCAGTCTGCGCGCCCTTGTCGAAGGTGGATATAACGTAGTGGGTGTGGTCACCATGCCCGACAAACCTGCCGGCCGCGGCCACAAGTTGCTCCAATCACCGGTCAAGCAATATGCCCTGAGCCGTGGGCTCAAGCTCATGCAGCCCGAGAAGTTGAAGGCTGCGGATTTCTTGGATGAACTCCGTTCGCTCAATGCCGACTTGCAAGTCGTCGTGGCGTTCCGTATGTTGCCCGAGGTCGTCTGGGCGATGCCGCCGCGTGGCACGTTCAATCTCCATGCGTCACTCTTGCCGCAGTACCGCGGCGCAGCACCTATCAACTGGGCAATTATCAACGGCGAACGAGAGACAGGCGTTACAACGTTTTTCCTCAAGCATGAAATCGACACGGGAGAAATAATCGACCGGCTCACGACACCGATAGGACCTGACGAAGACTTCGGGACTGTCTATGACCGTCTCGCCGCGCTCGGAGCCGGACTGGTGACCCGCACGGTCGATGCCATCATCGACGGCACAGTCACCTCGCGTCCACAGGACGAATCCACGGTGTCCGGGGCATTGCATCCTGCACCGAAAATATTCAAAGACATGTGCCGCATCGACTGGAGCATGCCCGCCCGCCGTGTGCATGACTTCGTGCGCGGTCTCTCGCCACTGCCCGCAGCGTGGTCTGAGCTGCACGAAGATGGCAAAGACCCGGTGGTCGTCAAGGTCATGAGCACGGCCGTCGAGGCCGCCGGGCATAATCTGCCTGCCGGCACCATAGTGACAGACAACCGCCATAGTCTGAAGGTGGCCGTGCCCGACGGCTATGTCAGCCTGCTCTCCATGCAGATGCCCGGCAAACGACGCATGACGGCCGTCGAGGTGTTGAACGGCCATAAGTTCGGTGACACGGCACACTTCGAGTGACAGCATCAGGACACGGCAGTGCAGAGGCTTCAGCTACGGCGGAGGTCTCTGCACTGCCTTTTTTGTACCCTGTTATGAGTGACTGACAGTCCGTGGCCTGCGGCAGACGTGTGTCTGTGGGAAAATTCCGCAGCGCAGTGCGTGATTCCCGCCATGCCAAGGTGTCATCTTGTCTGTGTCCTTACATAATCTCTATTTACCGACGTTAAACATATAGATGACGACGTTGAATATATATTCAACGTCGGTAAATACATAGACACCGTCGGCATATTGAGATTGTATGCCGGGCAGCAGGACATTGTCGCCGCCCCTGTGTCATTTTGCCTTCGCTTCTGCGGCAGATTATCTGCGGCGGCGTGCGGGCGGCAGGCATCGTGGCCGTGGCAAAGGGTGGGTCAGTGTCGCCGTTGTGGTGCGGGCGGACGCTGCAAGGCCATAAAAAAACGGGGGTATCAATACCCCCGTCTGATGGAAAATTAAAATATTAGTGTATGAAAAAGTCTTTGTCAGAATTGATAGGCTGCACCGATGCTTATGTTGAACATCATGGGATGCGACTGCCCGTAGGATGCCGGCAGTATGTTTTTGCCATAGAAGCGCAGGCGCGGCTGTGTATATATCTCGACGTCGTCGCTCACTTTCACCCCGAGGCGGCCGCCCATGCCGAAACCGGGAT
>DWUP01000116.1 GCA_020012075.1 Candidatus Avibacteroides avistercoris | reverse complement strand
CGCTACCGCCTGATGTGGATGGACACCAAGTACGAACCCGGGACGGTCAAGGTCGTAGCTTACGACAAGAACGGTAAGGCCGTGGCCGAGGCCGAGATGCACACCGCCGGCAAACCTCACCACATCGAGCTCACTGCCGACAGGACTACTATCGCCGCAGACGGCAGGGACTTGGCATTTATAACCGTCAAAGTAGTGGACAAGGACGGTAATCTCTGCCCCAATGTGCAAGACTTGGTGAAATTTAAGGTGAAAGGCGAGGGGACTTACCGCGCCGGGGCCAACGGTAATCCTGCTTGTCTCGACCTCTTCCATCTGCCCGAGATGCACTTGTTCAACGGCATGATGACAGCCATCGTGCAGTCTACCGATGAGAGCGGTGAAATCACGCTCGAAGCATCGATGAAGGGTGTAAAAAAAGGCAAGATAGTCATTGCCACAGAGTGAAGCCCGCCATCCCCTATGATTACTACCGTCCCGCCAAAATGGGGGACGGTAGTTTTTTATGCATGCGGTGCTGACCGGGCAGGCACGGCGGTTGCCACAACAATAAGAAGGGGCGCAGCCATCAACGGTGCGCCCCTTCGTGATTATCATTTGCCTTATCCGTCAGATAGAAAGTTCTTTTAGCACTGCCACAAGCTGCCTATCTATGGGTTTGTCGTTTTTAATTGCCTTGGTGAAAGGCACGTAGACGACCTGATCATGCTCCACACCGATCATTACATTGCGTTGTCCCTCGAGCAATGCCTCGATGCTTGCTGCCCCGAGGCGGCTTGCAAGGATGCGGTCGTTTGCCGTAGGGCTGCCACCCCTCTGGAGATGGCCGAGGATTGATACTCTCACGTCGTATTGCGGATATTCCTTTTTGACGCGTTCGGCGTAGTGCATTGCCCCGCCCGTCAGTTCGCTTTCGGCCACAAGTACTATGCTGCTGTTTTTGGATTTGCGGAAACCGTTTTTGATAAACTCTTCGAGTTGGTCAAACTCTGTTTCAAATTCGGGAATGATAGCGGCCTCTGCGCCTGAAGCTATTGCTCCATTGAGCGCGAGGAATCCTGCATCGCGCCCCATGACTTCGATGAAGAAGAGCCTTTCGTGCGATGTGGCTGTGTCGCGGATTTTATCCACACATTCCATAATAGTATTGAGAGCCGTGTCATAGCCTATTGTCGTGTCTGTCCCGAACAAGTCATTGTCTATCGTCCCGGGCAGGCCGATGCATGTCACGTCAAACTCTTCTGCAAATATCCTCGCACCTGTCAGCGAGCCATCTCCGCCGATGACGATAAGAGCATCGATGCCATGCGCTTTCATGTTGTCATATGCTTGTTTGCGTCCTTCGGGGGTGGTGAACTCTTTGCAGCGTGCTGTCTTGAGGATTGTGCCTCCACGTTGCACGATGTTGCTTACGTCTTCGCTTTTGAAGTCTTTTATTTCGTTGGTCACTAAACCGCGATAGCCGCGATAGATCCCTTTGACTTGCAGTCCGTTGTAGATTGCCGAGCGTGTCACGGCGCGGATGGCCGCATTCATCCCGGGAGCATCACCCCCGGATGTCAGGATGCCGATGCATTTGATCTTTCCCATAGATATATTCCCTTTAGTTAGTTTTTATTCCCATATATGGATTCACAAAGATACGAATAGTTTGCGGCAGATATTTACTTTTGGGATTCTTTAGCTTTTAGTATGGATTCGATCTTCTTCATTACGTTTTCCATGAGCCATTTGGGGGTTGATGTGGCTCCGCAGATGCCTATCGAGGAGCAATTTTGCAGTCTGTTTCCGTCTATTTCGTCTATGTCTTCGATGAATATGGTGTTGGCATTGACCTTGCGGCATTCGTCGTAGAGCATCTTCCCGTTGGAGCTTTTTTTGCCTGAGACGAAAACTATCAGGTCGTGGCCGGCGGCAAAACGGCTTATGTCAGGCATTCTGTTGGCTACTTGCCGGCATATCGTGTCATAGGACTTGAATATGGTGCCCTCGTGCATTCGTTCTCTGATGTGGTCGGTCACGGCATTGAAGCCGGCGAGTGACTTGGTCGTCTGTGAGTATAAGCAGATGTCGTGGCCGTAGTCCAGATTGTCGGCTTCTTCGGTCGATTCTATTACTATTGCTTCGCCGTCTGTCTGCCCCACGAGGCCCATGACTTCGGCGTGTCCGCGTTTGCCGTAGATGACGATTTGCTTATGCTTGTCGCCCGATTTGCCGGTGTGTTCTTGCTTGATGCGTCGTTGGAGTTTGAGTACTACGGGGCAAGTAGCGTCGATTATCTCCAAGTTGTTTTCGCGTGCAATCCGGTAGGTCGAGGGTGGTTCGCCGTGTGCGCGCAGCAGTACCTTGGCATCATGCAGTCTGGCAAATTCGTCGTGGTCGATGGTGACAAGCCCCATCTCTCTGAGGCGTTCCATTTCTTTGTTGTTGTGCACTATGTCGCCGAGGCAATAGAGGTGGCCGTCTTTTTGCAATTCTTCTTCGGCTTTTTTTATTGCGGTCGTTACGCCGAAGCAGAATCCCGAGTTGGCGTCGATGTCAATCCTTGCGGTCATTGTCTTCGGCTGCGGCTTTGCGGTATTGTTCTATCAGCCATTCGTCTTGTTGCTTGACTGACATGTTGCTGTTGTCCAGTGTGATGGCGTCATCTGCTTTTCTCAGTGGGCTTACTTCCCTTGTCTGGTCTATGCGGTCGCGCTCGATGACATTGTGCAGGATGTCGTCGAAGTTTGCCTTGTCGCCTTTGGCTTTCAGCTCATTGTAGCGTCGCATGGCGCGTGTCTGTGCGTCTGCCGTGACGAATATCTTGAGCTCGGCGTCGGGGAAGACGGTTGTGCCGATGTCGCGGCCGTCCATCACTACGCCTTTGTTTTTGCCCATGCTCTGCTGTTGTCTGACGAGGGCTTCTCTGACAAACGGGATGGCGCTGATGCGGCTCACTTGTGACGAGACGCGCATTTGGCGTATGTCTTCCTCTACATTGACCCCGTCGAGGTAGGTGTCGGGGCTGCCGGTCAGACGGTTGGGGATGAAGCTGATGTAAAGTTTGCCGAGGCAGTCTCTGAGTCGCGTTTCGTCGATGTTCCCGTCGGGGGCAATGATGCCTTTGTCAAGGCAATAGAGGGTTACTGCCCTGTACATTGCTCCGCTGTCGATGTATGTGTATCCGATTTTGCGTGCCAGTGATTTGGCCATTGTGCTTTTGCCGCAAGACGAAAACCCGTCGATGGCGATTGTTATTCTTTTCATAAAATGGACTTGTGTTTGTGGTCGCGAAGTTAATCAAAATTCTCAGAATGTCCGCCCCGCCTCCTTTAGGGTGTGCATGTGCGGCGCGGCTATGACGGCACACGGTGATGTGGCGCGTGGCATACGGTGTTTCCGCCGGTAGCATACAATGATTTCACCGGTGGCATACGATGATTTCGCCGATGGCATCTGATGCCGCGGACCGTGTGGTCAGACCCTGTGTGCGGCGTGCAGGATGGTGGTGCGGGCGCCGTGCGCGGGTGGCGGCTCAGAGCGAGAGTGAGAGATTGACCATGAATGATGATGCCGAGACGTGATAACGTGCGTAAGAGGCTCCTATGCGGAACTTCTTGATGCGCATCCCTGCTCCGAATGTCAGGCCGGCCCAATGGGTAGAGCCGTTTACGGTCATGTCTGATGCTATCTTGCAGTTGTATCCCAGGCCGACATAGAGGTTCTTGGTGGGGATAAAGTCGAGCCCGAAGACGAATTTGTTGATTAGCTTGTTGAAGAACTTCTGCTCGGTGCCGTTAGCTTCGTTGATTGCCGAGTTTTTCCAGTTCTGCAGTTCCTGCATCGTGACCGAGAGGCGCAGCGGGGCATGTGCAAGGCGCTTGCTGATGCCGATGAGCAGATTGGCCGGCAGCTTCTCTTTGGTCCCTCCGGTATAGTGCTTGAGTTGTGCCCCGAGGTTGCGTGCCACGATTGAAAACGAGAAGTCTGTCTGCTCTTTATAATAGTTGAGTCCGAAGTCGAAGCCGATGCCGAGTGACGAATAGGTGTCGTATCCCGAATAGAGGAATTTGCCTGTGACGCCGCCGCTCCAATAGTCGTTGAATTCGTAGGAGAATGTGGCCGACATGGCCATGTCCTTGGCGGTGAATTCGCCTAACTGGTTGCCATACATGTCGGCGCGTGTCATCTTGCCATAGCCCATGTATTCGGCATTGACAGCCCATCCGAGGCGCTCGTTGATGAAGCTCGAATAGCTGGCGGCTGCGATGTTCACCCCTTTCATGTAGTGCATATATGACAGCGAGATGTTGCGCTGCGACACGCACGGCAGCAGGGCGGGGTTTTGGCTCGCCATGGTGAAATCGTTTTCGATGATTGTGATGTTCTGGCCGCCGAGTGCGGCAGCTCTGGCCGATACCGGTATGTTGAGGAACTCATAAGTGTTGTTGTTCTGAGCTCCTGACAGTAATGCCGGCACGGCTAAGATTGCTATGAGTGCAAGTCTCTTCATCATGTGGTCGGAAAACGGCTTCAAAGATACATCATTTTACTTTTTACGGACAACTGTAATATATAACGTGCGTTTTGCCATTTTATGATATGCCGGATGCCGCGTGCCGCGACTTTTTGCCATTTGCCGTCCGTCCGCTCATCCATATTTGTATGTCTCTGGCCGGCGGCAGTGCACTTGCCGCGATGGATAATATCGAATATCTTTGCAGATGCATGCCGTCGCGGCCCGCTTGGCCGGTGCCGGCAGCGCTTATCAAAACTGTGACAAAATGAATGGAATAGAAGATTTGAGACGACATTTCGAGTCATACCTCTCGTCGTTGTCCTATGCGAGGGAGCCTATGGCTCTCTATGACCCCATATCCTATACGCTTGCCCTCGGTGGCAAGCGTCTGCGTCCGCTTATGGCACTGGCCGCTTGCTCGGCTTTCAGCGGTGATTTCGTGTCGGCGTTGCCGCTGGCAGGTGCTTTGGAGATATATCACAATCACACCTTGCTGCATGATGATGTGATGGACAATGCCGACCTGCGGCGTGGCCGCCCCACTGTGCATGCCAAGTGGGGTGACAATGCAGCCATCCTGTCGGGCGACACGATGCTCATCCTTGCCTATAAGCAGCTGTTGTCGTTGCCGCCGCACATGCTGCCGCCGGTGATGGCGGCTTTTACCGAGATGGCCTTGCAGATATGCGAGGGGCAGCAACTCGACATGGAATTTGAGACACGCAGCGATGTGACGGCCGATGACTATCTGGGCATGACAAGGCTCAAGACGGCCGTATTCTTCGCCACTGCCTTACAGTGCGGGGCAAAGGTGGGAGGTGCCGGCGATGACGATGCGGCACTCCTCTATGAAGCCGGCATAAACTTCGGGCTGGCATTCCAGTTGCAGGACGACTTGCTCGACGTATATGGCGACACATTGCTCTTCGGCAAGAATACCGGCGGTGATATCGTGAGCAATAAGAAGACTTATCTGCTCATCTCGGCGCTCAACGCTGCGTCGCCTGCCGACCGCAGGGAACTGGAGGCATGGATGGCGCGCAAGACATTCGATGCCGGTGAGAAAATCTCGATATTCAAGGCCGTCTATGAGCGGACAGATGTGCGCAGCTCGACAGAGGCACGCATCGATGCTTATTTTGCTGCTGCCAACGAGGCTCTCTCTTCGCTTGGTCTCCCTGCCTCAGAGATTGACGGATTGCGCAGTCTGGTGTTCTCATCGTTGCACCGCAAGATGTGACATGGCATGACTTTGATTGACACACATTCGCATATCTACCTGCCCGAATTTGATGAAGACCGTGACGCGGTAGTCTCGCGTGCCATCGATGCAGGGGTGAGGACAGTCCTGCTCCCAAACATAGACGCGTCCACTATGCCTGCACTGCTTGATATGGTCGCAGCCTATCCGGCATTGTGCCGTCCTATGGCCGGCTTGCATCCGACCTCTGTCGCCGAAGGATATGCCGCTGAACTTGATGCCGTCAGACGTGATCTGGACAATGTCGGCGGCCTTGTGGCTGTCGGCGAGATAGGACTGGACCTCTATTGGGACACCACTTACCGTCGCCAACAGATGGAAGCGTTTGATGCACAGCTTGACATGGCTGCCGAGCATGACCTGCCTGTCGTGATCCATTGCCGCAATGCCTTTGATGATATGATGGACATACTCGAGAATCATTTGCGTGTGCATGACATAAGAGGTGTGGCACACAGCTTCACCGGGACTGTCTGTCAGGCAGAACGGCTGATGTCGGATACAAATCTATATGTCGGTGTCAATGGCATAGTGACGTTCAAGAAGTCAGATTTGCCGCAAGTGCTCCGGCATATCCCGATAGACCGTGTCGTGCCTGAGACAGATGCCCCATATCTTGCGCCTGTGCCTCATCGAGGCAGGAGGAATGAGAGTGCTTTTGTCGTTGATGTGGTGAGAAAGATTGCTGAAGTCTATGGATTGGATTTTGACAAAACCGCAGCCGTGATGGAGGCAAACGCCAGAAAGTTGTTTGAATTATAGAGTGCGCTTATTTGACATTCGGGATTTATTTGTAACTTGCGCCCGATTTCGCCGGGAGGTGCACATTCTGTGCTGTTTGGCGGCATATAAATGGTAGGGGAAAGGTGCTCGAGTGGTTGAAGAGGCACGCCTGGAAAGCGTGTATGCGCCTAAAGCGCATCACGGGTTCGAATCCCGTCCTTTCCGCATGTAATACGGCCGCTATGGATTCTATCCATAGCGGCCGTATTATTGTTTATGGATATGCCTGACATTGGAGGCTCAACGGTCAAGCATGGTTTTCTCTTTCGTTATCCCGCTTTCGGTCATTTCTCCTTTGATATAGATAATTGCCATCTCGGGATATGCGTTTGTCATTATTCTTATTGATTTTTGGAATGGAGCCGGTGTGCGGTTTTTCCCGTTGTAAGAGACAGTGATGTACCCTTTCTGACCCGGCATGACAGGCTCTTTGGGGAAAGTCGGTACTGTACATCCGCATGAAGCCAAAGCTCTGTGGATGACAAGTGGTGCATCACCGGTGTTGGTGAATTCGAAGACGCAGCTTACGTATGGGTCGTCTTCGGAGAATTGCCCGAAGTCATGCACTACGTTCTTAAAAGTAATCTGTGGCCCGTGTTGTTTGTCTTGTGCGAAAGCCATGGTGAAGGCCATTATCATGATAAGGATAAAACAGACTCTTTGTCTCATATATTTTCAGGTTTTGTTTATGGTTTATATTATTTCGTCGCAAAGTTAATCATTGTGGCATTTAGTGTGATGGCTTTTGTATGCCAATCCATTTGGCTATTTGCCTATTAGATATTGTATGACATTTCATGTCAGCGGATGGCAGAGATAATGTGGGGCACGAATATGATGAATCCTATTGTCGCAGCACCTATTGCCGTGATTAGGACTGCACCGGCCGCGATGTCTTTGACCATGCCTGCTTTCGGGTTGTGCTGTGGCGAAACAATGTCCACAAGCTTCTCAATGGCCGTATTGAAAGCCTCTGCAGCAAATACAGCTGCAATGCAGCCTGTGACGGCAACCCATTCCATACGGTTGAGCTCAAGCAGCAGGCCGGCTATGACAACGACTATTGCAGCGAAACTGTGAATCCATGCATTGTGCTCATGACTTATTAGCACTACTATGCCCCGCCATGCGTAGACAAAACTTTTAATACGCTTGGCAAAATTAAACTTATCCATTTCAACTTCTCTCTATTTGCATGACACCTCTGATTGCTTTCAGTTTCTTAATCAAGTTGTCCAAGTTGCTTTTATCTCTGACACTTATGGTCATCATGCCGGAAAACATCCCATCGTTTGAAGTGATGGATATCGACCTGAGTACGGTGTCAGTCTCTTTATTGATGAGTCCGGTCATGTTGGTGACTATACCGATATTGTCTTGTCCTACGACTTTTAGTATTATGTCAAATTGTGATTTGCCGGTCTCACCATTCCATTTGGCCTTGAGTATACGATACCCGTAGCGTTCATGCAGTGTCTTGGCGTTGGGACAGTCAGTCCTGTGGATTTTGATGCCCGAGCCTGATGTGGTGTAGGCGAATATGTCGTCGCCATATATAGGGTTGCAGCATTTAGCCAGCTTGTAGTCCAATCCTTTGAGGTCTTTATCGATGAGCAGTATGTCGCCGTCTGCCTTGCCTTGATGGTTGGCATTGTGATGCAGGTCAAATGACCCGGCACTTCTTTGTGGTTCGTCTGTCTGGCTCTCGCTTTGCCTGTTGGTTGCCTCGATATAGCGATCGACGACGGTATTGGCGTCGAGCCGTCCCTCGCCGACCGCTTGGTAGAAGAGCGTTTCATCTTTGAATCCCATTGTGGCAATGAGCTTGGATAGCAGTCCGGCATCGGCTTCTATTTTCCTGTTTTTAAACTTTCGCTGCAAAGCCTCTTTTGCAAGGTTTGCCTGCTTGTTTGCATTTTCCTTCAGGACTTGTCTGATTTTTGACCTTGCCTTTGATGTGACGGCTACAGCAAGCCAGTCTTGTTTGGGCAGCTGTGATGGCGATGTGAGGACTTCCACTTGGTCACCGTTGCTGAGGCGGTGTCTGATGGGCACAATCTTGCCATTGACTTTTCCCCCGGTGCAATGGCTGCCGATATTGGAATGTATGCTGAAGGCGAAGTCGAGCAATGTCGAGCCCTTAGGCATTCTTATCAAGTCGCCTTTGGGAGTGAATATAAAGACATCGTCCTTGTATAGATTGACCTTGAATTGGTCTATCAATTCGTCATTGCTATTGGTATTGCTCTCGAGGGCTTCTCTGATTGAGGTGAGCCAACCGTCCATCTCGTTTTCACTTTTGATGCCTTTGTACCTCCAGTGCGCTGCAAGTCCTCGCTCGGCTATTTCGTCCATGCGTTCTGTTCTGATTTGGACTTCCACCCATTTGCCCTCAGGCCCCATGACAGTGATGTGCAGTGACTCGTAGCCGTTGCTTTTAGGCACGGAAAGCCAGTCGCGGAGTCTTTTGGGGTTGGGGGGATACATGTCTGTCACTATTGAATACGCCACCCAGCAGTCCTTTTTTTCATCTTCGGGCTGGGAATCCAATATGATACGGATAGCAAACAAATCATAGATGCCTTCAAACTCGACATTTTGCTTCTTCATCTTGTTCCAGATGGAGTGGATAGATTTGGTGCGTCCCTTGATATGGAATTTCAATCCGCTCTGTTTGAGACGTTGCTCGACCGGGGCGATAAATTTGGCTATGTAGCGGTCGCGTGCAGCTTTTGTCTGATTGAGTTTGTCTTTTATGGCATAGTAAATGTCATGATAAAGGTATTTGACTGACAGGTCTTCAAGTTCTGTTTTGAGTTTGTACAGCCCCAGTTTGTGTGCCAGTGGGGCGTAGAGGTATTTTGCCTCGTTTGAAACTTTCTCCCTGTCGGTCACATTTGCCGTGTCGCGTATTTGCCTCATTATATTTACGCGGTCTGCTATCATGATGAGTATTACTCTCATGTCGCTGGCAAATGACATGATCAGGTCTTTGAAGTTGTCTGATTCTACGACAGGGCTCTTCTGATAGACTTCATTGGTCTTTATCAATCCATTGATAATGGTTGCGACACTCTCACCGAAATCCTCTGCTATCATTTTGCCGTCATAGAAACCGTATCTGACAGGTGTATGAAGCAGTATTGCCAGCAGTGCTTCGCGATCGTTGCGTATTTCGGTAGCTACGATATATGCGGTCTGGAGACTTTGGATGATGGGGTTCATGTCAAAGTTGTTGCGCGGCATACGTCCGTCGGCTGCTGCGTTTATCAGGCAGCGTTTGACTTTATGGTATTCGTCATCGCTTATACAGCCGTTGCAGGCAGAGGCCAGCTGCCCGACCAATGAGGGGAGCATGGCTCTTTCGTATTGTGTAAAATAACTTTTGGCTCTCATCGTGTCAATCTTACATCAGTGTAAAAATAGGCCATTCACAGCCATTTTGACAATGGACGGGCATGTTTTTTGTGTTTTTGTCAGACTTTATAACAGTTTAGCACAACTCTGTTCCCTGTCATGTCTGTTTGTGATATCTGTTGGTACAGATAAAAATTTTGATTAAATCATTTGCTTTTGTTTTTTGATTGGGACATTATAAGTATTTTTGGAATACTTTAAATGACAAACCAATAAACCTGTTCTGATATGAAATTGACACAAAACGACTTGGAGCAAATCGCTGCCAAACACATCACCGAGGGACAAATCGAGGAGCAACTCAAGGATTTCAAACAAGGATTCCCATATTTGCGGATTGAGGCTCCGGCATCGGTGAAAAAAGGTATATTGTCCTTAGGCGGGGATGCGTGTGAAGCCTATAGTGAGGCATGGAGAAAGTACCGTGACGCCGGGGGCAAAGTCCTCAAGTTTGTTCCTGCATCCGGTGCGGCCAGCCGTATGTTCAAGAACCTGTTTGCTTTTGTTGATGCCGGATATGACAGGCCTGAGACCGACTTCGAGAAGCATTTCTTCGATGAGATACATCATTTTGCGTTTTTCCACCTGCTCGATGATGCTTGCAGGCGGATGTATGGCAAGGATGTGGATGCACTCATCGCCGAGGGATGCCATAAGGCAGTGGTCAAGGCACTGCTCACATCCGACGGATTGAACTATGGCAACTTGCCAAAGGGACTGTTGAAATTCCACGACTATGGTGACACGGTGCGTACACCCCTCGAGGAGCATCTGGTCGAGGGCGAGATGTATGCGCGTGGCAATGACGGACACGTCAATATACATTTCACGGTCTCGCCCGAACATCGTCGTCTCTTTGAGTCTTTGGTTGAAGAGAAAAAATCACTCTATGAAGCCCGCTATGGCTCGACATATAATGTCACATTCTCCGAGCAGAAGTCATCGACCGACACCATTGCAGTTGATCTCGACAATCAGCCTTTCCGCGTCGATGGCAAGTTGCTGTTCCGTCCGGGAGGCCACGGAGCATTAATCCAAAATCTCAATGACCTCGACTATGACATCATCTTTATAAAGAATATAGACAATGTGGTGCCAGACCGCCTGAAAGGTGACACCGTGACCTACAAGCAGGTAATTGCCGGGGTGCTCGCCACGCTGCAACAGAGGGCATTCGGATATCTGCGCCGTCTCGACGAGGGTGGCTGTCATCATGATGAATTGATGCTGATGCTTTCATTCCTCGAAAACGAATTGTTCTGCCATGACGAGCGTGCGGCAGGATATGATGATGTGGCTCTGGCCGAATATCTGCGTCGCAAACTTGACAGGCCGATGCGTGTGTGCGGCATGGTCAAGAATGTCGGTGAGCCGGGTGGGGGGCCGTTCCTTGCATACAATCAGGATGGGACAGTCTCGCTCCAGATACTTGAGAGTTCTCAGATCGACATGAAAGATCCCGAGAAGAAGGTGATGTTTGAGAATGGTACACACTTTAATCCCGTGGACCTCGTCTGTGCAGTCCGTGACTACCGTGGCGGAAAGTTTGACCTGACAAAATATGTAGACCGCTCGACTGGCTTCATCTCGCACAAGTCAAAGGACGGGAAAGAGTTGAAAGCACTCGAATTGCCGGGGCTGTGGAACGGTGCCATGAGTGATTGGAATACGGTCTTCGTCGAAGTTCCGCTTTCGACGTTCAACCCTGTCAAGACCGTCAATGACCTGTTGCGCCCGCAGCATCAGCGTTGATCTGACACGACTTCAGAGACATCTGGGACAGACGGCTGACGTGCGCGCCTGTCCCTGCTTTTTTATTATGTTCAGACACCTATGTCCAGACTTTTGCCGTTAGTCGTTTCGTTGTTGTTGCCGGTTTTTGCATGTTGCATGTGCTTGCCGGATTCGATGGTGGTGATGTGCTATAATGTCGAGAATCTGTTTGACTGCCGTGACGATACGTTGAAGGACGATGCTGAGTTTCTCCCTACGTCGGTGAGGGCATGGCACATCGGGAGGTTCAAACGCAAGATGGCCAACCTGTCACGCGCCATAATCAACTCGGGGCACGGGTCTATCCCTGCTCTGGTGGCACTGTGCGAGGTCGAGAATGACTATGTGATGCGTTATCTCACACGCTATTCGCCGCTCAAGCAACTGGGCTACCGCTATGTCGTCACCGACTCGCCTGATGAACGGGGCATAGATGTGGCACTCATCTACCAGCGCGAGCGCTTCCGCCTGTTGTCGTCGTGCCCTGTCACAGTAGATGTCAGTGCTGCCGGTGCGCCTCCCACACGTGATTTGCTCCATTGCTCCGGTCTCGTGGCCACAGGCGACACGCTCGACATCATCGTGTGCCATCTGCCGAGCCGCCGCGGCGGGACGGGCTCGGCAAGCCGGGCAAGGAGCATCGTCATGCGGCGGATGCGGCAATATGCCGATTCGCTGCTGGCTGTGCGGTCGTCGCCGGCTGTGATGATGATGGGTGATTTCAATACGGATGCTGCCGATGACGAACTGTGGCGGCTGATGAATGACAGTCATTATTGCTTGCTCACTGCGCATTACTCCGATTCTGTCGAGGTGGGGTCGTATAAGTACCGGCAGGTGTGGCAGACCATCGATCATATAGTGGTCAATCGTGCCATGTCAGATGGTCGTGCACGTCTCAGGGCGCGTAGGGCCGGAGTGGTTGCTGACGCCTATCTGCTCGAGGATGATGCCAGGTATCTCGGCAGGCGTCCGCGCCGCACATATCATGGGATGCGCTATGCCGGGGGGTATAGCGACCACCTGCCGGTCGTCACGGTGCTCTGCTATGATTTGCCATATTGACCTTTGCGTGGTGTGATGGGGCGTGGCCTGTCATTGGCATCTGATGCCATGAGGCAAAACATTGTATGCTGTCGTGCATGGCATCAGACCCTACACGGCATAGGGTCAGATGATTTTTCAGATAGTACACCGTGCCATCCTCATGTGTGCTTCGGCAGGCGGTGCAGCGGGCATCGCCGTGAGGAGTGTAGCCTTACATCTTTGCCCGGTGATTCCGGCAGGAGGATTATTGTATAAGACTAAAGCGCCCGGACTATCCGCTTTAGCGGATTTGTCCGGGCGCCGGAGCAATGGGCGGCACGTCGTGCCGTCGTGCCGCCGTCTGTGTCATTTCACGCGCAAGAAGCTGTAGCCGAATCGCTTGCAGGCAGCTTTCTCCAGTTCCTCACGCACTGACGGGTCTGCAATGGCGATGAGTGCGCGGGCCCGTTGTGCGAGGTCCTTGCCGCGCAGATAGGCGATGCCATGTTCGGTCACTATGTATTGCGCTTGTGCCCTCGTCGTCACTACGCCGGCACCGCTTGTCAGGACGGGTTTGATCTTTGAATGTCCCTTGGGTGATGTGGCAGTAATGGCAATGAATGTTTTCCCTCCCTCTGACAGCGAGCCTCCATACATGAAGTCGTGTTGCCCGCCGACGCCGGAGAACATCCTCTCGCCGATCGAGTCGGCGCATATCTGGCCTGTGAGGTCTATTTCTATTGCCGAATTGATAGCCATTACCTTTGGGTTCTGCCTGATGCGGAACGGGTCGTTGGTCCATGCTACGTCCTTGAATATAATATCCTTGTTGTAGTCCATGAAGTCATAGAGCCGCTTTGACCCGACGGCAAGCGCGGCAATAGTCTTGTAGGGCATTACTTTTTTCTTGGAATTGTTAATTACCCCGCTTTGCAGCAGCGGTACGACTCCGTCAGTCAGTGCCTCGGTGTGCAGCCCGAGATCCTTGTGGTCGGTCAGTGCAGACAGGACAGCGTTGGGGATTGCGCCTACGCCTATTTGCAGTGTGGCTCCATCCGGGATTTGTTCGGCGATATATTTCCCTATTTTAGTCTCGTTCTCGCCCGGGATTGACATCGGAATCTCTACGACAGGTTCGTCTACCTCCACACATGCGTCGATTTGTGACAAATGAATCAGCGCATCGCCATAGGAGTAGGGGATGTTGCGGTTGATCTGTGCTATGATGACCTTGGATGTCTCGACCGCAGATACGGCGAGGTCTGCCGATATGCCATAGCTGCAGAAACCGTGCTCGTCGGGTGGTGAGACATTGAGCAGTGTGACATCGAGCGGCACGAGCCTTTCCCTGAACAGGGCGGGCACTTCGCCGAGGAATGATGGGATGCACTGTCCCTCGCCACGGTCGATGGCTCCCCGCACACTCGGAGCGATAAACAGGCTGACAGGGTAGAATGATTGCAGAAGCTCCTTCTTGCAATAGGGTGATTCGCCCTTGGAGATTGCGAAGCCTGAGTAAAGCTCCACGCCCCGCAGTTCGCCTGCACGTCTGACGAGGGCGTCGAGCAACACGTCCGGAATCGAACCGCTGCCTTGTACATATATCTTGTCGTAGGATTTGATGAGCTTTACGGCTTCGTCGGCCGTTACATAGTGTGCCATTTGTGGTCAGTTGTTGGAGTTAAACAATGCGAGCCTTTCATCCAAGGCTTTGAAACTTTCTTCATCCACCATCGAGGTGCAGACCCTGATGCCTTGCTGGTGGCTGCCTGTGGTGCTGAGTGAGATGGAGGCTATGCCATAATGCAACAGCTCGCTCACCAGCGCGTCGCCGGTGTAACCATCACGTCCTATGGTGAAGAAGAAACCATCACTCACAGCTTCATCCAGATCCTTGTCATATACAATGTGGAATCCATTGTTGATGAAGATGCCTTTGAGAATCTTTGCGCGGCGGGCGTACTCTGATGTGTCATTGACGAAATCGAGGCGTCCTTCGCACGCTGCCTCATACATGGCCGCCAGTGCATATTGGGCAGAATGTGAGACACCAGACGAGAGGGCGTAGAGAATGACATAGATGAATGCATTGCCCAATTCTCCGATACCGAAGCGGCGCACCAGATTGTCATACTTGCGGTGGAACAGGCGGTCGGATATTGCCACTGTAGACAGGCGCTCACCGGCATAGCTGAATATCTTGGATGCAGAGAGCATCAGCATATAGTTGTCAGTATAGCGTGCCACGGTAGCTTGGTAAGGCGGCATGAACGGCTTGCCAAGGTCTTTGCGGAAATCCATCCCGAGGTAAGCAAGGTCTTCGATGACTATAGCGTCATATTGTGTGGCAAGCCTGCCGATATAGCCCAGTTCCTCCTCGGTGAGACACACCCACGACGGATTGTTGGGATTGGAATACAGGATACCTGCCACATTGCCCTCTCTCAGGATGCTTTCGAGGGAGTCTCTCAGACGTTCGCCCCTGCATGAATAGATGTCGAAACCTTTGCGTTTGAACCCGAGGATATCGACTTGCAACGGCTGGACGGAGAAGCCCGGTTCGAGGAATAATATTGTGTCTTTGGATGGATCGAGGTTGCAGCATAGGATGATGGAAGCAAACGTTCCCATCATCGACCCGACTGTCGGTACACAGCCCTCTGGTGATATGTCTATGTCGATAAAGGCTTTTACGAAGCGTGAAGCATTGGCCTTGAGAGGTGCTATGCCGGCTATATTGGGATATTGTGATGCGACACCTGCGTCGAGGGCTCTTTTTTGAGCCTCTGTCCCGATGCGGTTGGCAGGGAGTCCCGGCGAGCCCATCTCAAGGTGGACAAACTTTTCACCAGTCATTTGCTCAAGTTTGGCCGCTACTGCTACGGTCTGGCGTATGGTGGCATGGGCTATGTCTTTTATCCCGAGTTCGTCGAGCACTCTTGACACTGTCTCTTTGCTAAAAGGTCTATCCATTGTTGCGTGCTTTGAGTGAATAATCCAGTCCTGCCCTGAAGGCTTTTAAGTTCATCTCCACCACGTTTTCGCCTTTTCTCTCAAAGATTGCCTTGATGCCTTCTTCCAGTTTGTTGCTTTCAAGCCCGACAAATGGTGCGGCTGCTCCGAGCAATACTATATTGCTGGTGCGTGGAGAAGCTACTTGCTTGGCAATCGCATCTATGTCGATGATGACATGGTTGCGGACGCTCTTGATCTCGCCGAGGATGTTTTCTATGGGCGGGTAGTTGGGGATGTTGATGAATGGGGTGGAATTGGTGATTATCCATCCGTCCTCTGATAGATATTGGATATATCTCAGTGCCTCCATGGGCTCGAGTGAGATGATGAGATCTGCTTTGCCCAGTGGAATGAGGTCAGAATAAATCGGCGAAGAGCTTATTCTCAAGTTTGATTGCACGTCACCTCCTCGTTGGCTCATTCCGTGGACTTCGGCCTGTTTGAGGTATAAGTTCTCCTTCATGGCTGCTTCACCGATGACGGTAGCTATCGAGAGGATGCCTTGTCCTCCGACTCCTGAGAGTATTATGTCTGTTTTCATGGTCTTATTGTTTTTTTGCATGGCGTCTCGCGGTCTGTATACATTCTCTGCGTGGTATGATGACCGAGACTCCCGGATAATTGATTTCTTCGCGAATGATGTCTTTCATTTCCTCCATGTTCTTTGGCAGCGGGATGGCTACTCTGACGTGAGCGGGATCGACTCCCATGCCTATGCAGATTTGCTCCAGTCGTCCTGTGCCTGCAGAATCTTGGCCGCCTGTCATTCCGGTAGTGAGATTGTCAGAGATGATGATTGTCATGTTGGCATTGGCATTGACTGCGTCGAGCAGGCCTGTGATGCCCGAGTGCGTGAAAGTGGAGTCGCCGATGACTGCCACTGACGGGAATTGTCCTGCGTCAGCAGCTCCTTTGGCCATCGTTATTGATGCCCCCATGTCAATCACCGAGTGGATGGCATGGAAAGGCGACAGGAAACCGAGTGTATAGCACCCGATGTCGCTGAACACTTTGGCATCGGTATATTCACGCAATACTTCGTTGAGCGCTGCATACATGTCTCTGTGTCCGCAGCCCATGCACAGTGCGGGCGGGCGTGAGACGACCTGTTCGGATGGCCGGTAGTATTGCTTCTCGTCCAGATGCAAAACCTTGATAAGGTCGTCAGGCGTGAGCTCGCCGGTGCGTGGCAGGTCGCCGCTGAGTTTGCCGTAGACTTTTATTCCATCATCCATGAATCCTCTGATCATCTCTTCTACTAATGGCTGTCCATCTTCGATTATGAGCAGAGCGTTGCATTCGTGACGCATTTGCATGATTTGTTTCTTGGGCAAAGGATATTGCGAGATTTTCAGTACGGGGTATGGGCATCCGTCCTGATAGTGCTCCATCAGGTAGTTGTATGCAATGCCGCAAGCGATTATGCCTATGCTCTTGTCTTCGCCGTCATAATATTTGTTTATGGATAGGCTTTCCGACTCCTGCAAGAATTTGTCTTGGTCGGATATCAGTGCCTTGTAGCGTACTTTTGCGACCAAAGGCATCAATACCCATTGCCCGGGATTGGATGGGTATTGCAGAGGGTTTTCACTTCTCTCATTGCCGGTCGTGACAACAGCTCTCGAATGTGCAAGGCGTGTGACAATGCGGAACAGGACAGGGATTTTGTACTTCTCAGACAGGTCAAACGCTATTTTTATAAAGTCGTATGCTTCTTGCTGGGTTGCAGGTTCGATGACCGGCACCAAGGCAAACTTGCCATAGAAGCGTGAGTCCTGTTCGTTTTGTGATGAGTGCATTGACGGGTCGTCAGCAGCTACTACCACGAGGCCGCCGTTTACGCCAGACATGGCTGCATTGACAAACGCATCGGCACAGACATTCATACCCACATGCTTCATGCACACCAATGCACGTTTGCCGACGTATGACATCCCGAGTGCGGCTTCCATTGCAGTCTTTTCGTTGGTACACCACTTGCTGTGGATTTGCCGTTCGCCAGCTGTCTTGCTGGCTTGGATGTATTCTGTTATTTCCGTTGATGGAGTGCCCGGATAGGCATACACTCCAGAGAGGCCGGCATCGATAGCTCCTTGGGCTATGGCCTCGTCGCCTAATAGTAAAAACTTATTGCTCATAGTCTTTCATAGTGTTACTAAGTGCTTTTCAAGTTTCCAAATGTAACACTAATTTTACTACGAGGCAACAATCTTAGTGCAAAAGATTACAATTTTTATGCTTTGTCTTTTGGCCGCTTCTCCCTTTTAGGGAACCAGCCCTTTTCGACCCGCTTCTTTTGTTCAAACAGCTCGCCTATACCCCACAATGACGATGCTCCCCACACTGCCGCGAGTGTCGAGACCATTGTGTCGGGTATGAAAGGTGAGGCGATGAGACCTGCGAGGCCCATGATGAGAAACACCCACCAGCACCGTGTGCCGAAGTAGTATTCGCCTTTGATTACGAGAGGGTGGAATATGCCGATGATGGCAAATGTCGATATACCTATTATAATACCGTCAAAATTCATGGTTGGTCGTTTTTTAGAGTTGGGAGACAAATCCTGAAGCGCACCGACAGCCACCTTATCACTACTACGCTCACGCCGGCGATGACTTGTGTCGTCATGCCGCTGCCGATGGTCTTGAGGCATATCCAATATATCATCCCGCCGGCGACACATGCGACTGCATAGATTTCTTTCCTGAAAATCAGTGGGACTTCGTTGATCAATATGTCTCTTATCACGCCGCCTGCGGCACCGGTCAGTGTCCCCATGATGATGGCGACCCACATCGGGTAGCCCAATGCCAATGTCTTCTCAATGCCGACGACGGTAAACAGAGCCAGTCCTATGGCATCAAAGTAGAAAATCGTGTTGTTCATGTGGACCAGCATCCGCCTGAACACGATGACCCACAGCAAAGCAAACCCCGAACAGAGCAGATAGACCGGGTCTGTCATCCAGAATGGTGTCACGTCGAGCAGCACGTCCCTGATTGTACCGCCGCCTATGGCAGTGGCGACGCCGACTACGTATGCCCCGAACCAGTCAAATTCTTTGGCCGAAGCAAGCCTTATGCCTGAGATTGCAAAGGCGAATGTCCCTATAAATTCCAGTATAAATTCGAATGACCACATGGCTTTTGTCAAATGCGCCGCAAATTTACAATAATTAGCGCAGCTGTGTCCGTCCGGATGATTATTATGACAAAAAGTTAGTATCCGACTGCGAAATGTGTGAGAAACCGTGTGTGATAGTAGACATATATGGGAAATAACCTTATATTTGCGTCCATTAGTAATATCAATCAATTAACAAATAAAAACCCAAATCTACCATGCTTTTTAAGAATCATCCAAGAGGCCTTGTGCAAGCGGCACTGGCAAACATGGGCGAGCGTTTCGGCTATTATATTATGAATGCTGTCCTCGTCCTGTTCCTTTGCTCCAAGTTTGGCCTGAATGAGGAGACAAGTTCTGTTATCTATTCAGTGTTTTATTTCGGCATCTATTTCCTGAGTCTGGTCGGTGGTATCATAGCCGACCGCAAGCAAAATTACAACGGCACTATTGCGTGGGGACTTGTAGTCATGTCGCTCGGGTATGTCATTCTCGCCATCCCAATCCTCTCGACTAAGGACAATATATATTGGTTGCTGCCGCTCACATGCTTTGCTTTGCTGATGATAGCATTTGGCAACGGTCTTTTCAAGGGCAATCTGCAAGCCATTGTCGGGCAGATGTATGACAACTTCGAGAAAGAAGCTGCCAAGAAAGGTCCGGAGGCGTTGAAAATAGCCAAGAGCCGCCGTGACACCGGTTTCCAGATTTTTTATGTCTTCATCAACATAGGCGGCTTGATAGCTCCATTTGTCGCCCCGTTGCTGCGTGAGTGGTGGCTGAAGGCTCACAACTGGGCTTACAATGCCGACCTGCCGGCCTTGTGTCATCAGTATATAGAGCAAGGCACGTCCATGGCATCAGAGCAGCTCGCCAATCTCAACCAACTCGTCACGCAGGTGTCGGGTGCCGTGCCGGCCGACATGGGCGCATTTTGCAGCCAGTATCTTGACGTCTTCAACACCGGGGTGCATTATTCGTTCATAGCATCTGTCGTGGCGATGCTCATCTCTTTGACCATATTCCTCGCATCCAAGAGGATATTCCCGACACCGGACAAGAAAGCCAAGGCTGACGTGGTGGAATACACTCCTGAAGAAAAGGCGGCGATGGCCAAGGAAATCAAGCAACGCCTCTATGCACTGTTTGCCGTCCTCGGCATCGCCATATTCTTCTGGTTCTCGTTCCACCAGAATGGCCAGTCGTTGTCCTACTTCGCCCGTGACTTTGTGGTGACCTCGAGCATTGCCCCTGAGATTTGGCAGGCTTTGAACCCATTCTTTGTCATAGTTCTGACCCCCATCATAACCATATTCTTCAGCTTCTTCGTCAAGCGTGGCAAGGAGATTTCCACTCCGCGAAAGATAGCCATCGGTATGGCAATAGCGGGCTGCGCCTATCTGTTCCTTGCCATCTTCTCGATGATCGAGGGCTATCCGTCAGCTACAGACTTCCGTGACATCGATGTCACGGCAAGGGAGGCATGGAAAGTCGGGCCGTGGATTCTCGTTGTCACCTACTTCTTCCTGACAGTTGCCGAGTTGTTCATATCACCGCTTGGGCTTTCGTTTGTCTCCAAGGTTGCCCCCAAGCATCTGCAGGGATTGTGCCAGGGCTTGTGGCTCACGGCAACAGCCATAGGCAACCTGTTCTTGTGGCTTGGACCGTTGATGTACAACAAGTTCCCCATCTGGCAGTGCTGGACGGTCTTCTTTGCTGTCTGCTTCATCTCGATGGCCGTCATGCTCGGCATGGTCAAGTGGCTGGAGCGTGTGACCAAGTGACGCGTCACGCGCCGTCAGGCGTATAGGGGGGCTTTGCCTGCGGGCAAGGCCCCCTCTTTTTATGCCCGCGGCCGCGCATGTCAAGTCATGCTGCATGGTGCATGATTTGTGGCGGAGTGCCAGATAATTTCTATTTACCGACGTTAAATATATATTCAACGTCGGTAAATATATATTCAACGGCGTTAAACATATATTTACCGTCGTTGAACAGAGATTGTGCTGCACGATGGCGGGATTTGTGTGCGGTGTTCAGGCATCATGCATTGCTTGTGACGGATGTGACGCGGGGCGGTGCAGACGGCACGGGGTGCGGCAGATGTGTTTTGGTGTGTCGAGTCCCGCCGTGATATGGAATATATGTGTACTTTTGCCACTGTTTTTGCGCGTGCCGGGCAATTTTGACGCCGCGAATCAGTTTATTATTGTGACGATTGACATCTGGCATGAGACATAGGTTGCTGACTACATTGCTGTGCCTGCTGCCTGCGCTTGTGGCGTGGGGGCAGTTTGACGTGCATTTCGGCAACTATTGGCAGTTGAAGGGATATTACAACCCGTCTTATTCCGGGGCGGGTGACCGCATCAACATCGCGGGGACTTACAGCATGCAGCTCCTCGGCTTCGACGGTGCGCCGCAGTCCATGTGGTTCGGTGCCGACCTGCCTTTCAAGCTGTTTGGCAAGATGCACGGGGCCGGTGCCGGCTTTTTCAATGAGTCGATCGGCAAGTTCAAGAATCAGATATTCTATGCCCAATACTCCTACCGCCAGCCTATCAGGCGCGGTGTGTTGAGTGGCGGCTTTCGTCTGGGCGCTGTCACGGTGTCGTTTGACCCGACAGATCTGGTCTTTGTGGACGAGGACATGGATGACCCGGCTTTTCCCACGTCGGAGACCGACGGCATGTCGTTTGATCTCGGTGTGGGGCTGGCTTATGAGCATCCGTGGTTTTGGACGGCTGTGTCGGCGGCGCACCTGACCGGCCCGACGGTCAAGATGGGTGACAACGGCGAGTATAAGGTGAAACCGTCGCTTAATTTCATGGCCGGTGGCAATATTAAGACGGGCAATCCGTTTATATCAATACAGCCGTCATTCATGATGCAGACTGATTTCATGTATTACCGCTATGACATCACTGCACGCATGACTTACGAGAAGGGGACGCGGAGTTTCTATGGGGGCGTGGGCTATTCGCCCGGGACTTCTGTCTCATTCATGTTCGGCGCACGGATCAAGGACTTTGTCCTCGGTTATGCCTACGAGATGTTCACCAGTGCCATAGGCGCGGCCTCGGGCAACCATGACATAGTGTTGGGCTATTCGTTTGAGATGAATTTTAAGAAAAAGACAAAGAATAAACATAAAAGCATAAGAATCTTATGATCAAGATGAGAAATGTCTTCATTGGATTGATGTCGCTTGCGGCCATCGTGCTCTGTTCGTGCATGGGCAGTGCCGGCTCGACCGGAGCGGGTGGCGAGCTGACCGGTGTGGGAGCGATGGCGTGGTCAGAGCCTTCGCCCTACGGCATGGTGCTCATCGGCAAGGGCTCAATGAAGATCGGGCCTGATGAAGTGGACTCATTGTGGGGCATCAACGTGCCTGCCAAGGAGGTGTCGGTGGATGCTTTCTGGATGGATGAGACCGAGATAACCAATTCGGAGTACCGGCAGTTTGTCTTCTGGGTGCGTGATTCGCTGATCCGTGAGAGGCTGGCAGACCCTGCATACGGTGGCAACGAGCTGTTCAAGATTGAGGAAGACGAGGAAGGCAACCCCATCACCCCTTACTTGAATTGGAACAGGCCTATCCCATGGAAGAAAGCCACTGAAGACGAACTGGTGGCCATCGAGAGTGTCTATATGAATCATCCCGTCGAGGGGACGAGGATGCTGAATGCTTCGCAGATGAATTTCCACTATTCATACTTTGACCAAATGCAGGCGGCATTGCGCAAAAACCGTCTCAATCCTGCCGACCGCGTGAGGAATACCGACATCGCGGTAGATGAGGACGCCGTGGTGATGATATCCAAAGACACTGCCTATGTCGATGACGAGGGACGGATAATCAATATGACCATCAACCGCCCGCTGTCGTCGCTGCATGACTTCGAGAACAGCTATATAATCAACATCTATCCCGACACGACGTGCTGGGTCAATGACTTCC
>DWUP01000010.1 GCA_020012075.1 Candidatus Avibacteroides avistercoris | reverse complement strand
TTCCCATCCCGAACAGAGAAGCTAAGCCCGGGCACGCCGATGGTACTGCGCAAGCGGGAGAGCAGGGAGCTGCCCATTTCAATGAGAGAGTCCCCGTGAGGCCACACGCCCACGGGGACTCTCCTTTTTTTGTGCCATGACGGACGGTGGATCTCTGTGCCTCAACCAATTTTTAACTAATCGGTGAGGAGGTATTGTGATTTTCGGTGAGATTGCTTACTTTTGAAGTATCAAGCTGGCTTGGGGGCAGTATGTAGATTGTCCCATTTTGTTTTGTTAAGTAGCAGGATATGAAGGTAGCTGCCTTGATGATATGTGTGTGTAATCTAATATTTTAATATAAGTTCATTGTTGTATGACCCTATATGAATGTCTGTCAAACTTCAAACGTCATTCTTCGGTAGAGGAATTGACTGCTACGTTTAAAGAGCTGGCTCTTCATTTCATCTATGGAGGCTATATAAGAGTAAACGATGCATATAGGGTGTACATACGCTCGGTTGAATTCTACTATCACGACGAGAGCGACAGACCAGATGCCGTCAAAGATCCGATAATGTACCACAGAAACAGCGACACCTGTGCGACTGTACCATACCTCCCAGTCATGTCGCTCTATGCTCATGTCTCAGGCTTTGACATCACATTCGAAAACGAGGAGCAGGACTTCAGGGCCTCGGCCTTGATACGCGAATATTCTATTTACGATTGTGGGCGAAAAGAGTTTCTCCGACTAAAAAACAACAAGATGCGGGATGACCGCTCGACCTATCTTTACGACTACATTAACGTCTTTCCACTTGACGGCAAGCCCGGCATAATATGGGTTGATGATGAGCATTTCCCGCAATTTGGCCTTTGGCAAGGCGCGAGAAAGGGAGCGTATGTTATAAAAGACGGCAAGAAAACAAAAGAAAAAGACTCGCGGCAATGGCGATTTAAGCTCAATGACGATATATGGTTGCCGACCGACTGACCGACACTGTATATTTCTCGCAATGGGCACTAAATGACTTTCCGGTGCCAATAGCCAATGTATGCCGTCTGTTGGGCAAGCATGGAGTGAAATATGGCTTCCTGCGTCACACCAAAGACTATTGGTGCAGGGACTATATGCCCATACAGGTCAATGATGACAAGTTTGTGCAATATACCTATGCGCCAGATTATTTGCGTGACGACCCTGGATATATGACTGACCCGACATCCGCCTTGCATGACCTGGGTATCCAGACTGTCAAGACAGAATTGCTAATAGACGGCGGCAACATTGTCAAATGCCCCGACAGGGTAATAATGACCGAAAAGGTATTCTATGAAAACAAGAATGTCCCACGCGACAGGGTAATTGCCATGCTTGAACAGTTGTTTGAATGCGGCATCGTCGTCCTGCCATGGGACAGGTCTGAGAAATACGGCCATGCCGATGGCATCGTCCGCTGGGTCGGCGGTGACACGGTCTTGCTCACGGCCTATGACACATCTCGCTACTTTGCAAGCAAATTCCTCCGGGAATTAGAGCGCAGCTTTGATGTCATCATTATGAAATACTCCACCCGCCCGCGCATGAGGGAACTTTCATGGGCATACATCAATTTCCTCCAGACGAAGGATGTCATCATAGTGCCCGTGTTCAATATCAGCGAAGACGAGCAGGCATTGCGGCAAATCGAGGCGGCATTCCCCGACTATCGTGGCCATATCGAGACGGTCGATGCCTCAAGCATAATCTGTCATGGTGGGGGGCTCAACTGCATCTCATGGAATATAAAACGACCCTCGTAGGGCCGTTGAAGAGAGCCTAAGTGATTAACATAGGCTTATGTCAGGCGGCTGTCCACCATGCGATAACCAAGCAATGGTAGAATCCTTTGGAATGGGATTAATGATTGTTCTCGTGAATCGATGACATATCTCTGCAGTGCTTGATGCACATTCTATTACCATTGCATCTGATGGCCTTTTGGGTCGTATGCCATAGTCAATGGCATTGTATGCTGCGGCTGTGGGGTCTGATGCTGTCTGACAGGGATGGTGCGGGCGTGGAGGACAGATGCGACACCGCACTGACTGCTGAGTGCGGTGCCGCTTTTTGGTTTTCTGTCAGGAGATAGTTTATTCTTTGGTCTGAATGGGGATTTCGCGTTTGATGCCTTGCTCGAGTGATATGAATGTCTCGGTGGCATTGACTCCTTGGATTTCTTGTATCTTGGAGTTGAGCAGGTGCATCAGGTCTTCGTTGTCGCGTGCGTATATCTTGGCCAGCATGGTATAGGGGCCTGTGGTGAAGTGGCATTCGACGATTTCGGGGATTTCCTTTAGTTCGTTGAGCACGCGTTTGTACATCGAGCCTCTTTCAAGTTTGATACCGACGTAGGTGCAGGTGGTATAGCCGAGGCTTTTGGGGTTTACGTTGTATCCTGAGCCGACTATGACGCCCATGTCGATGAGTCTTTGTACTCTCTGGTGTATTGCCGCGCGTGAGACGTTGCATTCGGCTGCCACGTCTTTGAAGGGGATTCTGGCATTGTGTGATATGATCTCGAGGATGCGTTTGTCAAGTTCGTCTATTTTATCCATACGTGAAGATGATTTCGTTATGTCTTTCATTGTCGTCCAAATATAGCGATAAAAAACAAAGTGTCATCATCTGTCGGTGCTTTTTTGATTTTTTACTCTGTCTAAGCATTGAAATCTTGCAAAAAACTTGTCCGGAGCTGACAATTATGCTGTCCGTAGGTTTCAGATGGTATAAAAAAGGAGTGGCGG